>NZ_JBNDHY010000010.1:0-49825 GCF_056755315.1 Monashia sp. HAY1-2A | reverse complement strand
CCTCGCTTCGGGCCGGGCTCACCGGCCTCGCGCGCGCCGCGCACGAGGGCGCCGGCGTCGTCGACGCGGTCCTCGTCAGCCTCGTGGACCTGCCGGACCTGACGGCCGAGGTCGTCGCCCGCGTCCTCGGCGCCGACGAGGGCACCGTCGTCGGTGCCGGCCACGCCCTGGCCCCGGACGCCGCGGACGGGCACCGCCGGGCGGTGCTGCGCCGCGCCGTCTACGACGGCGTGCCCGGCCACCCGGCCCTCATCGGTCGCGACCACTGGGAGAGCGTCGTCGCCACCGCGGTGGGCGACCGTGGCGCGCGGGACCACTTCCGCACCCACGCGCACGAGCTCGTCGAGTGCGGCGACCTCGCGACCGGCCGCGACGCCGACACCTGGAGCGAGCTCGACGCGAGCCCCTGACGCCGTTCCCCGGCAGCTGCCGGGCCGTCGACGCCCCGCCCCGCTTCCACCGGGGCCGCTCATCGGCGATGCTCGGGGCATGGAGCCCGCCCTCGCCAGCCCCGCCGACGTCGCGTCGGCCCTCGCCCGCACCGGCTACCTCGCCGACGAGGCGCTCTCCACCGTCACCTTCCTGGCCGGGCGGCTCTCGCGTCCGCTGCTGCTCGAGGGCGAGCCGGGGACGGGCAAGACGGCCCTCGCCGAGGCCCTCGCCGAGGCGCTCGGCCTGCGGCTGATCCGGCTGCAGTGCTACGAGGGCATCGACGCCACCCAGGCCCTCTACGACTGGGACTTCCCGCGCCAGATCCTGCACCTGCGGGCCGTCGAGGCGGTCTCGCGCGACGCGGGCGGCGACGCCCGGACCCTGGAGGAGGAGCTCTTCGACGAGCGGTTCCTCCTCGCGCGGCCGGTCCTCGAGGCCCTGCGCTCGGCGCCCTGCGTCCTGCTCGTCGACGAGATCGACCGCGCCGACGACGAGTTCGAGGCGTTCCTGCTCGAGGTGCTCTCGACGTGGCAGGTCACCGTCCCCGAGCTCGGCACCATCGGTGCCGCCACCCCGCCGCTCGTCGTGCTCACCTCCAACCGCACCCGGGAGCTGCACGACGCGCTGAAGCGTCGCTGCCTCTACCACTGGATCGACCACCCCGGCCTGGCCCGCGAGCTCGAGATCGTGCGGTCCCGGCTGCCCGAGGTGTCCGAGGCGCTGGCGGGCCAGGTCGTGGCCGTGGTCCAGCGGCTGCGCGCGTCGGGCGAGCTCATCAAGGTGCCCGGCGTCGCCGAGACCCTCGACTGGGCCCGCGCCCTCGAGGCCGTCGGCGCCACCCGCCTCGACACCGAGGTGGCTGCTGCGACGCTCGGTGCCGCCCTGAAGTACCGCGAGGACTCCGAGCGGGTCCGCGCCGCGCTCGACAGGCTGCTCACGGCATGACCTCGGGGGCGCTCGCCGACCGGCCGGCCGAGGCGCCGCCGGACGCGTGGCTGCTCGGCTTCGCCCGGGCCCTGCGGGCGGCGGGACTGGCCGTGACCGCCGACCGCGAGCGCACCTTCCTCGTGGCGGTCGCCACGGTCGGCGTCGCGCGGCGGACGGGCGTCTACTGGGCCGGGCGGGCCACGCTGACGTCGGTGCCCGCCGACTTCCCGGTCTACGACGAGGTGTTCGAGCGCTGGTTCGGCCCGGAGGAGGTGCGCCGGGGCTCGCGCGCGGATGTCGCCCGTCCGCCGGTGCGCCGGGCGCCGCTCGGTGCCGAGACCGAGGGCGAGGACTCGTCGGCCGGCGACACGGTCCGGGCCCGCGCCAGCGACACCGAGGTGCTCCGGCACCGGGACCTCGCCACGTTGAGCGCCGCCGAGCGCGCGGCCGCGGCGCGGCTCTTCGACGCGCTCGACCCGCGGTCCCCGCGCCGGCGGGCCCGACGCCACGTGCGGGCGCGGTCGGGCACGGTGGACGGCCCGGCGACGCTGCGCGAACAGCTGCGCCGGATGGGTGAGCCGGGCCGGATCCGCCACCGGCGCAGGGGAGTCCGGGCCCGACGCGTCGTGCTCCTCGTCGACGTGTCCGGTTCGATGAGTCCCTACGCCGACAGCCTGCTACGGCTCGCGCACGCCTACGTCCGCCGCTGTGACCACGTCGAGGTGTTCACCATGGGCACCCGGCTCACGCACGTGACCCGGGCCCTGCACGAGCGCGACCCGGACCGCGCGCTCACGGCCGCGGGACGCGTCGTGCCGGACTGGTCCGGCGGCACCCGCCTGGGCGACTCCGTGGGCGCCTTCCTCGACCGGTGGGGCCGGCGCGGCATGGCCCGGGGCGCCGTCGTCGTCGTCGTCTCCGACGGCTGGGAGCGCGACGGGCCCGAGGTGCTCGGCGAGCAGATGCGCCGCCTGGCCGGGCTCGCCCATCGCGTCGTCTGGGCCAACCCGCACCGCGGCAAGGTCGGCTACGAGCCGGTGCAGCAGGGAATCGTCGCGGCCCTGCCGCACGTTGACGACTTCGTGGCGGGCCACTCGCTCGCCGCGTTCGAGGAGCTGATCGAGGTGGTGGCCCGTGCGTGAGGTGCTCCCGGACCTGATGCGCTGGTGGTCGGCCGGCGAGACCGTCGGCGTGGGCACGGTCGTGGGCACGTGGCGCTCGGCGCCGCGCCAGCCGGGCGCCTCGATGCTCGTCGGTCCCGGCGGCGAGGCCGTCGGGTCGGTGTCGGGCGGCTGCGTCGAGGGTGCCGTGTACGAGCTGGGCCAGGAGGTCGTCGCGTCCGGCACGCCCGTGCTGCAGCGGTACGGGGTCAGCGACGACGACGCCTTCGCCGTCGGCCTGACGTGTGGCGGCATCCTCGACGTCTTCGTCGAGAAGGTCTCGCGCGACACCTTCCCCGAGCTCGGCGAGGTCGCCGCCGACATCGCGGCGGGGCGCCCGGTCGCCGTCGCGACCGTCATCGAGCACCCCGACCCGTCACGGGTCGGGCGCCGCCTCGTCATCCACGCCGAGGAGGCCGAGGAGGCCGAGGGGGCCGAGGAGGCCGGGGACGCCCGGTCCGTCTCGACCCTCGGCAGCGAACGCGCCGACGACGCGGTGCGCGACGACGCGCGCGGCATGCTCGCCCAGGGCACGACCGGCACGCTGACCTACGGGCCGGACGGTGAGCGTCGGGGCGAGGGCATGCGGGTCTTCGTCGCCGCGCACGCGCCCAAGCCGCGCATGCTCGTCTTCGGCGCCATCGACTTCGCCGCCGCGGTCGCCCGTGTCGGGGGGTTCCTCGGCTACCACGTCACCGTGTGCGACGCCCGACCCGTCTTCGCGACGGCGTCCCGCTTCCCCGGGGCCGACGAGGTCGTCGTCACGTGGCCGCACGACTACCTCACCGCCGAGGTCGACGCGGGGCGCGTCGACGCCCGCACCGTCATCGCGGTGCTGACCCACGACCCGAAGTTCGACGTTCCGCTGCTCGAGGTGGCGCTGCGCCTGCCCCACGTCGCCTACATCGGGGCGATGGGCTCGCGGCGCACCCACGAGGACCGGCTGGCGCGGCTGCGGGAGGCCGGCCTCACCGATGCCGAGCTGGCGCGGATGAGCTCGCCGATCGGGCTCGACCTCGGCGCGCGCACGCCCGAGGAGACCGCCGTCTCGATCGCCGCCGAGATCATCGCCCTGCGGTGGGGCGGTGGGGGCGAGCGTCTCGGCGACCTCGCCGGCCCGATCCACCACCACCATCCCGCGCACGACACGGAGCCGGACGCCGGGGCGTCGACCTGAACGTTCAGGCGCGCGGCCGCCAGCGCTTCCACAGCGCGGTGGCCTGCGCGCGCACCTTGCCGTCCCAGCGCAGCTGCACCTCGACGGTCATCTGCGGCTCGGACGCGTGGACGACCGCCGCGAACAGCTCGACGGTGTCGTGCAGCGGCGCCGGGCGCAGGTAGCGCACGTCGAGCCCGGCCGTGACGTACGACAGGTCGGCGCCGGGCAGTGGTGGCCACCCGCCGCGCTCCGCCTCGAGCATGACCGCGGCCGCGCTGTGGCAGTCGAGGACCGTGCTGATGATGCCGCCGTTGAGGTAGCCGAGGCCGTTGTCGTGCTCCGGCCACGGCGTGAACGACGCGGTGACGCCGTCGGCCGCCGCCGCGCCGAGCGGGTAGCTGCGCAGGCGCAGTCCGCGCTCGTTGGCCTGGCCGCAGCCGAAGCAGGGCAGGTCCGGGTAGAGCCGCTCCTGGATGCTGAGGGTCGTGACGTCGGTGTCGGGCACGGCGCCAACCTACCGGGCGGACCGCCTCGCGAAATTGGTCCAACCTCTTGATGAGTGCGCCACTCGTCGGGCAGGGTGTCGCGCATGGACGAGCATGGATTCACCCCCGTGGCCCGACGGTCGGTCTCCGACGAGGTCTTCGCCGAGCTGCGCGATGCCGTCCTGACGCGTCGCTTCGCCTCCGGCGAGAACCTCCCGCCCGAGCGCGAGCTCGCGGCCTCCTTCGCCGTCAACCGGCACGCGGTCCGCGAGGCGCTCCAGCGCCTGCAGGCGGCGGGCTTCGTCCGCGTCGTCCACGGTGGCGGCACCCGTGTCCTCGACGTGCGCAGCAGCGCGGGCCTCGACCTGCTCGCCCACCTGGCCCGCTCGGGCGGCGCGCTCGAGCCCGGCGTCCTGCGCGACGGGCTGGAGATGCGTCGCTGCATCGGGGTCGACGCGGCACGGCTCGCGGCGCTCCGGGCGACGCCCGAGGCCCGCGGGCGCGTCACCGCGGCAGCGGCCGCCTACGACGACGCCTCGTCGACGGACGCCGACCGCGCCTTCTGGCTCGAGGTGGTCGAGGCGTCCGGCAACCTCGCGTTCCGCCTCGCGCTCAACTCGCTCGTCCACGCGATCGACGCCCGGCCCGAGGTCATGGAGGCGCTGCTCGCGGCCGACCGCGCCGACCTGCTGCCGCACCGACCGCTCGGGGCGGCCATCGCGTCCGGCGACGGCGACGAGGCGGCCCGCCTCGCCGACGCCATCCTGCGCCAGGCCCTCGACGTCTGGGAGGCGCTCGGCGAGAGCGGCACGTCCCGCGTCCGTGCCGGCGCGGCCGAGGGGGCGTGATGATCGACCTCATCCTCGCGGCGATCCCGTTCTTCGTCCTGTTCATCGTCGTCGAGGTCGCCTCGCTGTGGTTCGCGCCCGACGACGACGTCGTGGGCTACGAGGTGCGGGACACGGTCACCAGCCTCGCCATGGGTCTGGGCAGCGTCGGCGTCGGCGTCGGCTACAAGGCGGTCCAGCTCGTCGTCTACGCGGCCCTCTACGAGCTGAGCCCGCTGCGCCTGGACACGGCGCTGTGGTGGACGTGGGTCGTCATCGTCCTCGCCGAGGACCTCGCCTACTACTGGTACCACCGGGCGCACCACGAGGTGCGGATCCTCTGGGCCAGCCACGTCGTGCACCACTCGAGCCGGCGCTACAACCTCTCGACCGCGCTCCGCCAGACGTGGACGCCGTTCGGTGGCGTGCCGTTCTGGGCGCCGCTCGCGATCCTCGGGGTGCCGCCCTGGGCCATCTTCCTGCAGCAGTCCGTCTCGCTGGTCTACCAGTTCTTCCTCCACACCGAGCGCGTCGGGACCCTCTGGCGCCCGGTGGAGCTCGTCCTCAACACGCCGTCGCACCACCGCGTCCACCACGGGACGAACGACGCGTACCTCGACCGCAACTACGGCGGCATCCTCATCGTCTGGGACCGGCTCTTCGGCACCTTCGAGCCCGAGGGCGAGCGCGTCCTCTACGGCTTGACCACGCAGCTGCGCACGTACAACCCCATCGTCGTCGCGACGCACGAGTACGCGTCGATCTGGTCGGACGTACGGGCCGCCGCCTCGTGGCGCGACCGCGTCGGGTACCTGCTCCGCGGCCCGGGCTGGCGGCCGCGCGGCGGCGTCGCCTGACGGCGGGCTCCCACCGAACTCCCGGGAAACTCTCGGGAACGGCGAGACGCGGACGCCCGGGCTGGCCTACGGTGGCGGCATCCCTCGGGGGGACGCGCCGCTCGCCGCGGCGTGCCAGCCCTCGAAAGGTCAGCTCATGAAGAAGCTCTGGCTCGCGCTCGTCGCGACCCTCGCGCTCGTCTCCGGGGCAGCGGCCCCGGCCGGCGCCATCACCGACGGGGCGCTCGACGGGGACGCCCACCCGTTCGTCGGGCTCATGGTCGCCCAGGACGCCAAGGGCAACCCGCTCTGGCGCTGCTCCGGCACGCTGCTCAGCCCGACGGTGTACCTCACCGCCGGGCACTGCACCGAGGCGCCTGCCGCCCACGTCGAGATCTGGTTCCAGTCCGACGTCGAGAACGGCCGCCCGCAGAATGGCTACCCCACGACGGGACAGGTCGGCGGCACGCCGTACACGCACCCCGACTTCGACACCGACGCGTTCTACCTGCACGACGTCGGCGTCGTCGTCCTCGACGAGCCGATGGCGATGCCGGCCTACGGTGCGCTGCCGTCGAGCAACCAGCTCGACGCGCTCAAGCCGCGCCGCTCGACGACGTTCACGGCCGTGGGCTACGGCCTGCAGCAGTCGTTCCCGGACGCCGCGTCGTGGAAGGAGCAGGCCCTGCGCATCCGCATGGTGGCGCACCCGTACCTGCTCCAGGTCAACACCGGGTTCACCGGCCCGCAGTCGCTGCTGCTGTCGAACAACGGGAGCTCGGGCGGCACGTGCTTCGGTGACTCGGGCGGGCCGAACTTCCTCGGCAGCTCGAACGTCGTCGCGGCCGTGACCTCGTTCGGGATCAACTCGACGTGCGGTGGCACGGGCGGCGTCTTCCGCGTCGACCGGCCCGACGTCCTCGCGTTCGTCGGCAGCTTCCTCGACTGAGCGGAGGCGGAGCGCCTCGGCCCGACCGACGACCGTTGATCCACCGTCCTCGCCGTCCTCGCCGCACCCGCGTGTCGACGCGGCATGTCGGAACGGTTCGGTGACCAACGGTCGTCGGTGGGCTCGGGTCAGTGGGCGCTGGAGGTCTTCCAGAGGTTGATGCCGCCCTCGACGGCGTGCTCGTCGATGCGGCGCAGCTCGTCGTCGGTGAACGCGAGGTTGTCGAGGCAGCCGAGGCTGTTCTCCAGCTGGCGCACCGACGAGGCGCCGACGAGCACCGAGGTGACCCGATCGTCGCGCAGCACCCAGGCCAGCGCCATCTGCGCCAGTGACTGGCCCCGCTCCTTCGCCATGTCGTTCAGGGCGCGGACGTGCTTGAGGTTCTGCTCGGTCAGCAGGTCGGTCGACAGCGACTTGCCCTGCGAGGCGCGCGAGCCCTCGGGGACGCCGTCGAGGTACCGGTCGGTGAGCATCCCCTGCGCGAGCGGGCTGAACGCGATGCACCCGACACCCTCCTCGCCGAGGACGTCGAGCAGGTCCTCCTCCACCCAGCGGTTGAGCATCGAGTAGCTCGGCTGGTGGATGAGCAGCGGCGTGCCGAGGGAGCGCAGGATCTCGACGGCCTCCCGCGTGCGCGCCCCCGAGTAGCTCGAGATGCCGACGTAGAGGGCCTTGCCCTGGCGCACCGCGGTGTCGAGCGCGCCCATGGTCTCCTCCAGCGGCGTCGTGTCGTCGAAGCGGTGGCTGTAGAAGATGTCGACGTAGTCCAGACCCATCCGCTGCAGCGACTGGTCGAGCGACGCGAGGACATACTTGCGGCTGCCGCCGCCCTGGCCGTAGGGGCCCGGCCACATGTCGTAGCCGGCCTTGCTGCTGATGACGAGCTCGTCGCGGTAGCGCCTGAAGTCCTGGGCGAAGATCGTGCCGAAGTTGCGCTCGGCGCTGCCGTAGGGCGGACCGTAGTTGTTCGCGAGGTCGAAGTGGGTGACGCCGAGGTCGAAGGCCCGGCGCAGCGTCGCGCGCTGGTTCTCGAGCGGCACGTCGTCGCCGAAGTTGTGCCAGAGGCCGAGCGAGACGGCCGGCAGGTCGAGGCCGGAGCGGCCGGTCCGGCGGTAGGTCATCGAGTCGTAGCGCGAGGGGAGCGCCTGGTAGTCGTCGGCGTGGAACGTCATGGGCGACAGTCTGCCCCGCGGGGCAGGCGCCGACGAGGCCGCGTCCCGGTCCGGCGGCCGGGTCTGCGTCCGGCGGCCGCCTCGTCCGGGGTCCGTCCGGCGTCCGTGGCGACAGCCCCTTGTGCGCGAACCGCTTGTGGCAAAGACTCACCGTGGGAAGTCAACTGCAGCGCGGCAGGAGGACACAGCGAATGACCCGTATCACCGTGAACGTCGACGGGGTCGAGTACTCCGACGACGTCGAGCCCCGGACCCTCTTGGTCCACTACCTGCGCGAGACGCTCGGCAAGACCGGGACCGTCATCGGGTGCGACACGAGCAACTGCGGCGCGTGCACCGTCCACCTCGACGGCACGAGCGTCAAGTCGTGCAACGTCCTCGCCGTGCAGGCGGACGGCCACGAGGTCACCACCATCGAGGGGCTCGCCACCGACGGCGAGCTCCACCCCGTCCAGAAGGCCTTCCACGAGTGCCACGCGCTCCAGTGCGGCTACTGCACCCCGGGCATGATCATGCAGGCCTGCGACGTGCTCAAGGACAACCCCGACCCGAGCGAGCAGGAGATCCGCGAGGGCCTCGAGGGCAACCTGTGCCGCTGCACGGGCTACCACAACATCGTCAAGGCCGTGCAGCAGGCGGCCAGGGACCTCAGCTCGCAGGCGGTGTCCTCATGACGATCACCGAGGACCGGCCCACCGAGGCGGGCGGCGAGATCGGCAGGGCCCGACGCCGCAAGGAGGACCAGCGCCTCATCACCGGCCGCACCCGCTGGACCGACAACATCCAGCTGCCCGGCATGCTCCACCTCGCCATGGTGCGCAGCCCCTTCGCGCACGCCCGGATCACCGCCATCGACACGGCCGCTGCCAAGGCGGCCCCGGGCGTCGTCGCCGTCGTCACGGGCGCCGACGTCGAGGGCAAGCAGGGCCTCGTCGCCACGGCGTGGCCGCTCAACGCCGAGCAGAAGACCCCGGACCACCTGCCGATCGTCGTCGAGCACGTCGCGTGCTCCGGCGAGATCGTCGCGGTCGTCGTCGCGCGCTCCGCGGCGGCCGCCCGCGACGCCGTCGAGCTCGTCGACGTCGACTACGAGGAGCTGCCGGCGGTCCTCGACCTCAAGGAGGCCGCGAAGGACGAGGTCCTCGCCCACCCCGACCTCGGCACCAACACGAGCGCCGTCTGGACGCTCGACTCGGCGGCCCAGGGTTCGGGCGGCGACGTCGAGGAGGCCATCGCGAAGGCGCGCGAGGGCGGCATCCTCATCGAGCGGGAGTACCGCCAGCAGCGGCTGCTGCCTGCCTTCATGGAGCCGCGTTCGACCGTCTGCGACCCGACCGGCGAGCAGCTGACCGTGTGGACCTCGACGCAGGTGCCGCACATCCTCAAGTTCCTCGTCGCGGCCACCACCGGCATGCCCGAGTCCAAGGTGCGTGTCATCGCGCCCGACGTCGGCGGCGGCTTCGGCGGCAAGCTGCAGACGACGCCGGAGGAGTTCGCGACCATCGCCGTCGCCCGGCTCGTCGGCAAGCCGTGCAAGTACACCGAGACCCGCTCCGAGTCGCTGCTGTCGGGCCACCACGGGCGCGACCAGTGGCAGAAGCTGACCCTCGCCGCCGAGAAGGACGGCACCGTCACCGGGCTCAAGGTCGAGCTGCTGGCCGACCTCGGCGCCTACGTCGGCCTCGTGGGCGGTGGCGTGCCGGTGCTCGGCGCGTGGATGTTCAACTCGATCTACAAGTTCGCCGCCTACCACTTCACCGTCCGCACGCTGCTGACGAACAAGACGTGGGTCGACGCGTACCGCGGCGCGGGCCGCCCGGAGGCGACGTATGCCATCGAGCGGCTCATGGACGAGCTCGCCGTCGAGGTCGGCGTCGACCCGCTCGAGATCCGCGAGAAGAACTGGATCACGCACGAGGAGTTCCCGTTCACGACCGTGGCGGGCATGACGTACGACTCCGGCAACTACGAGGCCGCGACGGCCAAGGCCAAGGAGCTCTTCGGCTACGACGAGCTGCGCGCCGAGCAGAAGCGGCGCCGTGAGTCCGGCGACCCGGTTCAGCTGGGCATCGGCATCTCGACGTTCACCGAGATGTGTGGCCTGGCGCCCTCGCGCATCCTCGGCGCGCTCAACTACGCCGCGGGCGGCTGGGAGTCGGCGAGCATCCGGATGCTCGCCACCGGCAAGGTCGAGGTCCTCACCGGTACCTCGCCGCACGGCCAGGGGCACGAGACGGCGTGGAGCCAGATCGTCGCCGACCGCCTCGGCGTGCCGTTCGAGGACGTCGAGGTGCTCCACGGCGACACCCAGATCGCCCCCAAGGGCATGGACACCTACGGCTCGCGCTCGCTCGTCGTCGGGGCCGAGGCCGTCGTCAGGGCCGCCGACAAGGTCATCGAGAAGGCGAAGCCGATCGCGGCGCACCTGCTCGAGGCGAGTGTCGACGACATCGAGTTCACCGGGGGTCGCTTCGGGGTCAAGGGCACCGACAAGGGGGTCGGGATGGCCGACGTCGCGCTCGCGACGTGGACCGGCCACAACCTGCCCGACGGTGTCGAGCCGAGCATCGACGCGGACGCGACCTTCGACCCCGAGAACTTCTCGTTCCCGCACGGCACCCACCTGTGCGCCATGGAGGTCGACACCGAGACGGGCGCCACGACGATGCGCAAATACGTGTGCGTCGACGACATCGGCACCATCATCAACCCGCTCATCGTCGAGGGCCAGGTGCACGGCGGCCTCGTCCAGGGCATCTCGCAGGCTCTGTGGGAGGGCGCCGAGTACGACGACCAGGGCACGCTCGTCACGGGCTCCTTCGTCGACTACACGCTGCCCACGACGGCCGACACGATCAGCTTCGTCACCGACCACACCACCTCGCCCTCCACGTACACCAAGCTCGGCACCAAGGGGGTGGGTGAGGCCGGAGCCATCGCGTCGACGCCGGCCGTCGTCAACGCCATCGTCGACGCCGTGCGCCACCTCGGCGTCGACGACCTCGTCATGCCGTGCACCCCCGAGCGGGTGTGGAAGGCCATCCAGGCGGGGGCAGCCGTCACGACCGAGGGCGACCGCGACGCCCAACCCCACTTCGACGAGGGAGCGCCGAACGCCGACCCGGCCGCCGGCCTCGGTGAAGGGAGCGACCAGTGATCCCCGCATCGTTCGACTACCTCGCCCCGTCGAGCGTCGAGGAGGCCGTCGCCGCGCTCGCCGAGCACGGCGACGAGGCCAAGGTCCTCGCCGGCGGGCAGTCCCTGCTGCCGATCCTGCGGATGCGGCTCAACGCCCCCGGCGTCGTCGTCGACCTCGGCCGCATCCCGGAGCTGCGGGGCATCTCGGAGGAGGGTGACCATCTCGTCATCGGCGCCATGACGACGTATGCCGCCGTGCTGGCGTCCGAGGCGGTGTCGACGCACGCGGCCCTGCTCTCCAAGGCGATCCGCACCGTCGCCGACCCCCAGATCCGCCACCGGGGCACCATCGGTGGGGCGCTCGTGCACGCCGACCCGGCCGGGGACGTCGGGGCGCCGGCGCTTGCGCTCGGCGCCGAGCTCGTCATCGCCGGCCCGGGTGGGTCGACGCGCACGGTCGCGGCGGACGACTTCTTCGAGGACCTCTTCACCACGGCCGTCGGCGACGGCGAGCTGCTGACGCAGATCCGCATCCCGAAGCACACCGGGTGGGGGGCGCACTACGAGAAGTTCGTGCGGGTCAGCCACCAGTGGTCGATCGTCGGGGTCGCGGCGGCGGTCCGGACCGACGGCGGCTCGATCGCCGAGGCCCGCGTCGGCCTGACGAACATGGGCTCGACGCCGTTGCGCGCGAGGGCGGTCGAGGAGGCGCTCGTCGGCAAGCAGGCCACCGACGAGGCGGTCCGCGAGGCCGTGGCGTCCGTCGCCGAGGGCACCGACCCGCCCTCGGACCTCAACGGCGACGCCGACTACCGGCGGCACCTGGCGACGGTCCTGACGCGCCGGGCCGTCCTCGCCGCGGCGGGGGCGTGATCGCCGGTGGAGCTGACCCATTCCTTCACGGTGCCGACCTCGGTCGAGGACGCGTGGGCCCTGTTCATGGACCTCGAGCGCGTCGGCGGCTGCTTCCCCGGTGCCACGGTCACCGACACGACGCACGACACCTTCTCGGGCACGGTCAAGGTCAAGCTCGGGCCCATCGCCCTCGTGTACTCCGGGTCGGGGTCGATCGTGCAACGCGACGACCTCGTGCACCACGCGGTCATCGAGGCCAAGGGCAAGGACAAGCGGGGCAACGGAACGGCCGGGGCCACGGTGACGATCACCCTGCGTCCCGACCTCGACGGCACCCGGGCGGAGGTCGTCACCGACCTCGCCGTGACCGGCAAGCCGGCGCAGTTCGGCCGCGGGGTCATGCAGGACGTCTCGGACAAGCTGCTCCAGGCCTTCGTCGCGTGCATCGAGAAGCAGCTCGGCGGCGCGGGTACGGAGCAGGCCGACGCGACAGGGGCGCCGGTCACGGCCGAGGCCTCGGCGTCGTCGGGGGCGTCGGAGGCGTCGGGGGCGTCACAGCCGTCGGGTGCGTCGCAGACGTCGGAGCCGGCCGCGGGCGTCACCTCGGCCGACGCCGCGCCCGAGGCGTCGACGGCCCGGGCAGGTGGCCAGGACGCGCTCGACCTCGGCACCGCGGTCCTGCCCGTCCTCGTGCAGCGCTACGCGCCGTACGCGGGGGCGGCGCTCGTCGGCGCCCTCGTCGGCTGGCTCATCGGCCGGCGCGGCGACTGACCAGGGCGCACGCACGACACGAGGGCCCATCCGCATCCGGTGGATGGGCCCTCGTCCGTCGCCCGGCCGCTGCTCGACGCCGGGTGACGGGCCAGTAGTGGCGCGGAGGCCATCGTCGCTCGGAACGGCGGCGGCGTCGCAGGAATTGCGCCGAACCCGCGGGCGCGCAACACGGGGTCAGTCCCGGCTGCGCGCGGCGTGCTCGGCGACGACGAGGTCCTGCCACGCCATGCCGACGCTCTTGAAGACCGTGGGCCGGTCGGTCACCCGCTCGACCCGGCCGAGGACGACGTCCCGGAGGTCACGCACGTCCCCCCAGGCGAGGTGGCCCTGCGCCGCGGCGAGGATGACGTCCCCCGCCTCACGGCGGGCCGTGGCGACGTCCTCGACGACGACGAGGGAGCGCCCGAGGAGCCGGCCCGGCAGCTCACGCCGATGTGCCTCGTGGGAGCCGATGGCCACGACGCAGGTGCCGTCGGTGACCCACGCGTCCTCGAGGACCGGGGTCGCGGACGACGTCGCGGTGACGACGACCTGCGCCTCGCGGACGGCCTGCTCGACCTCGTGGTCGTCGGCCGTCAGGGCTCGCGTCCCGAGGTGGGTGCTCGTGCCGAGACCCGACAGCCGCTGGGCCGTGGCCCGGGCGGCGTCGCGTCGGCGTCCGACGACGGTCACCGACGACGGACGCCGGATGGCGAGCAGCGCCTCGGCATGCCCGAGCGCCTGGGGTCCGCTGCCGAAGATGACGACGGACTCGACCTCCGGCGCGGACAGCGCGTCGACCGCGACCGCCGACACCGCGGGTGTGCGCAGCGAGGTGATCGCCGCGCCGTCGAGGAGTGCGCTCGGCGTCAACGTCTCGCCGTCCATGAGCACGTACACGGCCTGGATGCGCTCGAGCCCGCGGGCGCCGTTGCCCGGCGCGACCGACAGCACCTTGACGCCCGCGGCGGTGCGGCTGGCCGAGGGCATGACGAGCAGCTGTCCCGCGTCGGTGCCGAGGGCCTGGCGGGGCGGGTCGACGGCCGGGTCGAGGCCGTCGACGAGCGCCTGCCGGAGCAGGCGGCGGGCCCGGTCCGGCGAGAGCGCCCGGCGCACGGCCGTGGCGTCGACCCAGCGCGGCTGCGCTGGCGTGGGGTGCGGCACGGCTCGAATCTAGGTCACCCGCGGGCCGTCCGCGCGGCAGGGCAGCGGCGCCGCTCGGAGGGGCCGCGTCGAGGCGTGTGCGTCCGGCCAGCGGCTGGACGTAGAGTCGAGCGGTCACCCACCACCCCGGGTGGCAGACGTCAACGACGACACGAAGTCAGGACAGCATGGCGCTCAGCGTTTTCGACCTCTTCTCGATCGGCATCGGGCCGTCGAGCTCACACACCGTCGGGCCCATGCGGGCCGCCGCGCTGTTC
The DNA here is from genome assembly GCF_056755315.1 of Monashia sp. HAY1-2A. NCBI lineage: Bacteria > Bacillati > Actinomycetota > Actinomycetes > Micrococcales > Intrasporangiaceae > Intrasporangium > Monashia sp. HAY1-2A. Next base: position 35,711 of record NZ_JBNDHY010000010.1, on the reverse strand, counting down.
GCCGAGGGGCTGCGCGAGGAGGGACGCCTGGGGGAGGTCGCGCGCGTGCGGTCCGAGCTGTTCGGGTCCCTCGGCGCCACCGGCCACGGGCACGGGAGCGACAAGGCGGTCCTGCTCGGCCTCACGGGCGAGCGGCCGGAGTCGTGCGACCCGCGGGCCGTCGAGGGTCGCCTGGCCGACATCCGGTCGCGCCGGCGCCTCAGCCTCCTCGGCGAGCACGAGATCGACCTCGTGGAGGACGAGGACCTCGTGCTGCACCGGCGCAAGGCCCTCCCGCTGCACCCGAACGGCATGACGTTCACCGCGCTCGACGGGTCCGGCGAGGTCGTCGCCTCGCACACGTACTACTCGGTCGGCGGCGGGTTCGTCGTCGGCGAGGACGCCGACGGGTCCTCGAGGATCGTCGAGGACTCGACGCCGGTCGCGCACCCGTTCCGGACCGCCGACGAGCTGCTCGCGCACTGCCGCGAGACGGGCAAGTCGATCGCCCGGATCATGCTCGAGAACGAGCTGTCGTGGCGCACCGAGGAGCAGGTCCGCGAGCGGCTCCTCGAGATCTGGGCCGTCATGAAGGAGTGTGTCCGCAACGGCATCGAGACCGAGGGCGTGCTCCCCGGCGGCCTGCGCGTGCGGCGTCGCGCCCCCGAGCTGGCCCGGCGGCTGCGGGTCGAGGGCAGCACCGATGACCCGCTGCGCGGCATGGACTGGATCACCCTCTACGCCCTCGCCGTCAACGAGGAGAACGCCTCGGGCGGACGCGTCGTCACCGCCCCGACCAACGGCGCCGCCGGCATCATCCCGGCCGTGCTGCACTACTACGCCAACTTCGTGCCGGGCGCCAACCGCGACGGCATCGTCCGGTTCCTGCTGACGGCCGGCGCCATCGGCGTCATCTACAAGGAGACCGCCTCGATCTCCGGCGCCGAGGTGGGCTGCCAGGGCGAGGTCGGCTCGGCGTGCTCGATGGCGGCCGGGGCGATGGCCGCCGTCATGGGCGGCACCCCCGAGCAGGTCGAGAACGCCGCCGAGATCGGCATGGAGCACAACCTCGGCCTGACCTGCGACCCGGTCGGCGGGCTGGTCCAGATCCCGTGCATCGAGCGCAACGCCATCGCCTCGGTCAAGGCCATCACGGCGGCCCGCACGGCGCTGCGTGGCGACGGCTCGCACGTCGTCAGCCTCGACAAGGTCATCAAGACGATGCGTGAGACCGGCCGCGACATGAAGGTGAAGTACAAGGAGACCGCCCGTGGTGGCCTCGCCGTCAACGTCATCGAGTGCTGACGCGTCGGGTGCGCTCGGGAGTGAAGTCGGGGCGGGTGGCGTCGAGCGCGATCCCTGGGCCGTCGTGCACGGGGATGTCGAGGATCGTGCCGTCGTGCGACGCGGCGTCCGGCTCGACGCCGAGCACCTCGCCGTACCAGCGCGCGGAGCGCGCCAGGTCGCGGACCGGGACGACGACCTGGCCGCCGTGCCGCCGGATGGGTGCGGAAGGCATCCACCGACCGTAACGAGCCACCGGCGCAGACCCGGCCGCGGTGTCCGCCCGCGGTGCGGCAGACTTGCCGCGTGCCGAGCGACCACCCACACCACGTCTCCGTGGCTGAGCACCGCGCCGCAGTGGCGGAGCTGCTCGGTGTCGCGCCCGTGGAGCGCGTCGCGCTCGACCACCGTGCGCGCGGCCGGTACCTCGCGGCCGACCTCCTCGCCCGCGACGACCTCCCGCGCTTCGACAACAGCGCCATGGACGGCTACGCGGTGCACCTGACCGCCGACCTGACCGCCGACCTGACCGACGACCCGGATGACGCGCCCACCGCCACCCTTCCCGTCGTGGGCGACGTCGCCGCCGGTGACGCGCCGACGTTCAGCCTCGGCCCGGGCCAGGCCGCGCGGGTCATGACCGGCGCCCGGCTGCCGGAGGGGACCCGGGCGGTCGTTCCGGTCGAGCGCACCGACGCCGCCCGCACCGGTCCGGCGCCGGCGTCGGTCACCGTCACCGGACCGGTCGAGCCCGGCCAGCACGTCCGCCTGCGCGGCGAGGACCTGTGCGCCGGCGGCGTCGTCGCGGTGGCCGGCGCCGTCCTGACGCCGGGGGTGATCGCGCTCGCCCGCTCCGCCGGTTGCGTCCACGCCGAGGTCCACGGGCGCACCCGGGTCGCCGTCGTCGCCACCGGGGCCGAGCTGACCGACCCCGGCCTCGACCCCGGTCCGGGAGGCATCCACGAGTCGAACTCCGACATGGTCGCCGCCCTCCTCGAGGCCGCCGGCGCCACCCTCGCCCGGATCGACACCTGCCCCGACGAGCCGGCCGTGCTCCGCGGGCTGCTCGAGCAGCTCGACGCGTCACCGACCGTCGACCTCGTCGTGACGACCGGCGGCGTCAGCGCGGGGGCGCACGAGGTCGTCCGGCAGGTGTGCGAGCCCGTCGACGGCTTCCGCTTCGTCCACCTCGCGCTCCAGCCCGGCGGGCCGCAGGGCCTCGGGCGCTGGGGCTCCACGCCGGTCGTCTGCCTGCCCGGCACGCCGACCGGCGCGTTCGTCGCCTTCCACGTGCTGGTCCGGCCCGCGCTCGACGCCCGGCACGGTGCGCCGCCGCGCGTGCCGGTCAGCGCGACGTACCGGGGGCCCCGCCGGCGCACCCGAGCGGGACGACTCCAGCTGCTGACGAGCGTCCTGTCGCCCGACGGCACGGTGCGTGCGCCCGACGCGCGTCACCTCACGGCGCTCGCGGCGGCCAACTGCCTCGTCGAGGTGCCCGAGCCGGTCGACGAGCTCATCGACGGCGACGTCGTCACGGTGCACCCGCTGTGACCGCGACCCTCGTCGCCAAGGACCTCGCCGGCGGCCACGCGCACCGCACCCTCTTCGAGCACCTCGACCTGACCGTCGCGCCCGGGGACGTCGTCGGTGTCGTCGGCCCCAACGGCGCCGGCAAGTCGACGCTGCTGCGCCTGCTCGCCGGTGTGGACGTGCCGCTCGCCGGGAGCGTCACGACCGCGCCGGCCGACGCGTTCGTCGGCTGGCTGCCCCAGGAGCACGAGCGCGTGACCGGTGAGACGGTGGCCGGCCACGTGGCGCGCCGCACCGGCGCGGCAGCGGCGACCGCGGAGATGGAGCAGGCCGCGTCGCAGCTGGGCACGGACCCGGCCGCCGACGACCGGTACGCGGTCGCCCTCGAGCACTGGCTGGCCAGCGGCGCACCGGACCTCGAGGACCGGCTGCCGGCCGTCCTCGCCGAGCTCGGCCTCGACGTCGGCACCGACGCCCCGATGACGTCGCTGTCCGGCGGCCAGGCGGCTCGCGTCGCGCTCGCCGCGCTCCTGCTCAGCCGGTTCGACGTCGTGCTGCTCGACGAGCCCACGAACGACCTCGACCTCGCGGGGCTGGACCGGCTCGAGGCGTTCGTCGCCGGCCAGCGTCGCGGCATCGTCGTCGTGTCCCACGACCGGGAGTTCCTCGCCCGGTGCGTCACCCGGGTCGTCGAGCTCGACCTGCACCAGAACGCCGTCCACGTCCACGACGGCGGCTACGAGTCCTACCTCGACGAGCGTGAGCGCGCACGGCGGCACGCGCGCGAGGCCTACGACGAGTACGCCGGCACGAAGGCCGGGCTCGAGGCGCGCGCCCGTACGGTGCGCGAGTGGTCGTCCAAGGGCGTGCGCAACGCGATGCGCAAGAGCCCCGACAACGACAAGGTCCGTCGCGCCGCCCAGCAGGACTCCGCCGAGAAGCAGGCCCGCAAGGTGCGCCAGATGGAGTCGCGGATCGCCCGGCTCGACGAGGTCGCCGAGCCGCGCAAGGAGTGGGTGCTGAAGTTCGGCATCGCCGCCGCGCCGCGGTCGAGCAGCGTCGTGTCGACGCTCGACGGAGCCCTCGTGCGCCGAGGTGACTGGACGCTCGGGCCGGCGTCCCTTCAGGTCGAGGCGCGCCGACGTATCGGCATCACCGGCCCGAACGGTGCCGGCAAGACGACCCTGCTGTCACTGCTCCTCGGCCGGGTCGCCCCCGACGAGGGTCGGGCCTCGCTCGGGGCCAGCGTCGCGGTCGGAGAGATCGACCAGGGCCGAACCGGCCTGCGCGAGGATCTTCCGCTCGGTGACGCGTTCGGCGACGCGCTGCCCGACCTCGCACCCGCCGACGCGCGGACGCTGCTCGCGAAGTTCGGGCTCAAGGCCGACCACGTCGCCAGCCGGGTCGGGCGCCTGTCGCCCGGTGAGCGCACCCGCGCCGCGATGGCGCTGCTGCAGGCCCGCGGCGTCAACCTCCTCGTCCTCGACGAGCCGACCAACCACCTCGACCTGCCGGCCATCGAGCAGCTCGAGGAGGCGCTCGAGTCCTACGACGGCGCGCTGCTGCTCGTCAGCCACGACCGTCGCCTGCTCGAGAACGTCCGTCTCGACGAGCGCTGGCACGTCGAGCACGGTCGCGTCACCCGCCTCTGACGCGACGACGCGCCAGATGGCGTCCTGTCGTGGCGATCGGCGGCGACGCGCCGCAACAGGGCGCCACGTGGTGCCTCGACGTGGCGCCGTCGGTGCGCTGTCGCCGTGACCGCCGCGTCGAGCAGGGAGGTCCGACGCGTCAGGCGGGGGAGTTCGTCGCGTCGGCGACCCACGGGCCGAGCGGCGGGTCCCACTCGCGGATGACGCGCCGCAGCACGTAGCCGCCCTGCCAGTACGGGTCCTGGTCGAAGGTGGCGCTGACCGCCTCGAGCGACTCGCCCGACCACACGATGAGGGCGGCGTTGGCGGGCTCCTGGTCGGTCGTCTCGCCCTCGCTCACCTCGTCGAGCCCGGCCTGGTACATGCCTCCGACGAGGAGACCGGGCTGGGAGGTGAGCCACTCGCGGTGCGCCGGCCGCACCGTCAGCATCTCGGTGGGGTCGTCGGGGTAGGTGTAGTGGATCGCGAAGACGGGCACGGTTGCTCCTCGGGCGGCTGTGCGGCTGTGTGCGGCAGCGGGCGGGTCAGGTGACGCGGTGGGCGCCGGTGTAGACGTTGAAGCGGGTGCCGCGCACGAAGCCGGCGAGGGTCGCGCCGGCGTCCTCGGCGAGCTCGACGGCCAACGAGGACGGAGCCGAGACTGCGGCGAGGCAGGGGATCCCTGCCACGACGGCCTTCTGGACCAGCTCGAACGAGGCGCGACCCGACACCATGAGGATGCACCCGGCGGCCGGCAGCCGCCCCTGGAGCATGGCCCAGCCGACGACCTTGTCGACGGCGTTGTGCCGCCCGACGTCCTCCCGCACCGCGAGCAGCTCGCCGTCGGAGGTGAACAGGCCCGCCGCGTGCAGGCCGCCCGTGCGGTCGAAGGACTGCTGCCTGGCGCGCAGTGCGTCGGGCAGGCCGAGCAGCGTCGATGCGGTGACGGTCATCGGGTCGGCCGCGACGTCGAAGGCGGTCCGGGTGCGCAGCTGCTCGATGCTCGCGGTGCCGCACACGCCACAGGACGAGGAGGTGAGGAAGGCCCGGGCCGCAGACGCCTCGGGCGGTGCCACGCCCGGGGCGAGCGTCACGTCGATGACGTTGTAGGTGTTCTCGTCGAAACCGCTGTCGGAGGAGGTGACCGCGCCGGCGCAGTACCGGGCCAGCGAGACGTCCTCGGCCGCGCCGATGATGCCCTCGGACAGGAGGAACCCGTGGACGAGCTCGATGTCGTGCCCGGGCGTGCGCATCGTCACCGTCAGGGGAGTGTCCCCGACGCGGATCTCGAGCGGCTCCTCGACGGTCAGGGTGTCCGGTCGGGTCGTCCGGGTGCGCTCCGGGGGTGCGGCGACGTCGACCGTCGTCACCTTCCGCCGCACCGTGACCCGTCCCATGCCGTCCAGCCTAGGAGACCCGACGGGCCGTGCGGCCCGCCGTCCACCGACGCCGTCACGAGCCCCGCGCCGACGCCGGTGGCGGGGGGTCGTCACGGCCTCTCGGCGGGTCAGTCTGGGAGATCGGCCAAGCGCCCGCCAGTCGCGAATCTCCCTGTCGCCAGGCGTTACTCAGCGTTTGGACCGGGTTTGGCAAAGACTTGGTAAGCCCCGTTGACCGGAATTCCGGACGGCTGGGAGCGTCGCGCTCGTTCCGCCGCATCTCACCCAGCGAGACGGCCGGGACACCTCTCCGAGGCGGCCGACCGAGCCGCATCCTGACAAGGAGTTCCCAGTGAATCGACTGAAGTCCGGGCTGGCGACCGGGGGCCTGCTGGCCCTCGCGCTGGCCATCTCGCCGGCAATCCCGGCGGGTGCAGCGGCAGGTGGCGGCCACGACAAGGCACCCGCCCCCGAGTCGCAGACCCTCAAGGCGACCGAGCAGTCCCGCGCGGCGGCCACCGCGAGCGCCCTCGGCCTCAAGGGGGAGGCGCTCACCGTCAAGTCGGTCATCGCCGACCCGAACGGTGCCACGCACGTCCGGTACGAGCGCACGGTGGGCGGCCTGCGCGTCATCGGCGGCGACTTCGTCAGCCACAAGGACGCGTCCGGCGCCGTCCGGAGCGTGACCTGGAACATCCGCAAGGACGTCACCCCGGCCTCGTTCTCGCCGAAGATCGCCCGCAGCACGGCGCACGCCGCCGGCCTGGCCGCCGCCCAGGCGACTCGGGACGAGAGGGCCACCCCCGGCGAGCTCGTCGTCTTCCAGTCGGCAACCGGCCCGAAGCTGGCCTACGAGGTCGTCACCGAGGGCATCAAGGCCGACCAGACGCCGACGCGCCTGCACACGATCGTCGACGCGAACACGGGCAGGACGCTGACGAGCTGGGACGACATCAAGGAGGGGACGGGCAACGGCATCTTCGTCGGCACCGTGTCCCTCGCGACGTCGGGCACGTCCGGCGCGTACACGATGAAGGACACGCACGGCAACTACGCGACCGACCTCAACCAGGCAACGAGCGGCAACGGCACGACCTTCACCGACGCGGACGACGTCTGGGGCACCGGGTCGCAGAGCAACCGCCAGTCGGCGGCCGTCGACGCCCACTACGGCGCCGGCAAGACCTACGACTACTACAACACCCAGCTCGGCCGGGCCGGCATCTGGAACAACGGCACCGGCGCCCGCAGCCGTGTCCACTACGGCCAGAACTACGTCAACGCCTTCTGGGACGGGACGCAGATGACGTACGGCGACGGCGCGAACAACGCCTCCCCGCTCGTCGAGCTCGACGTGGCCGGGCACGAGATGAGCCACGGCGTCACGGAGAACACCGCGGGCCTGGCCTACACCGGCGACGCGGGCGGCCTCAACGAGGCGACCTCGGACATCTTCGGCACGGGCGTCGAGTGGTACGCCAACAACCCGAGCGACGTGCCCGACTACCTCATCGGTGAAGAGATCGACATCAACGGCAACGGCACGCCGCTGCGCTACATGGACAAGCCGAGCAAGGACGGCGGCTCCAAGGACTGCTGGAGCAGCTCGCTCGGCGGCCTCGACCCGCACTACTCCTCCGGCCCCCTCAACCACTGGTACTACCTGGCCTCGGAGGGCTCGGGCGCCAAGACGATCAACGGCGTCAGCTACAACAGCCCGACGTGCGACGGCTCGACGGTGACCGGCATCGGCCACCTCAAGGCGGAGAAGATCTGGTACCGCACCCTCTCGACGTACCTGACCTCGAGCAGCAACTACGCGGCGGCCCGCACCGGCGTCATCAAGGCGGCCAAGGACCTCTACGGCGCCGGCTCGGCCGAGTGCACCGCGGTCGACAAGGCCATGGGCGCCATCGCCGCCCCGGCCAGCACCGAGACCTGCGGCGGCACGACGCCCCCGCCCACCGGCGGCTCGCTGACCAACGGTGGCTTCGAGTCCGGCCAGACCGGCTGGACCGGCACGTCCGGCCCGATCACCAACAACACGGGCCGTCCCGCACGCACCGGGTCCTGGAAGCTGTGGCTCGGTGGCAACGGCAGCACCGCCTCGGAGAACGAGTCGCAGACGTTCGCGGTCCCCTCGACGGCGACGTCCCCGACGCTGACGTACTACATCCGCATCGACACGGCCGAGACGACGACCACGACCGCCTACGACACGGCCACCGTGCAGATCAACGGCGTGACGAAGCACAGCTACTCGAACCTGTCGACGCCGAAGGCCTCCTACGTCCAGAAGACGATCGACCTCACCGCCTACAAGGGCACCAACGTGACCCTGAAGTTCGCGATGAACGAGGACTCCTCGCTCCAGACGAGCTTCGTCGTCGACGACGTGTCGACGAACTTCTGACCCACCCTGTCACCTCCCCTCCACCGCTTCGACGCGAGGCCGGTGTGTCGCCCACGCGGCACACCGGCCTCGCCGCGTCCTCAGGGAGGGGGCGGGTCGGCGCAGCGCGTCGTGGCGGGCGAGGACAGGGTCACGTCCGCGACGAGCGAGCCGACGAGGCCCGCGGCCTCGCCCACCGAGGGGTCGGTGAGGTCGACGGCCCGCGAGCGGTCGTCGGTGACCGAGATGGTGATGGGGTCGCTCGCGGCCGTGGTGGCCGGGTCGGCGGAGCCGCTCCCACCCGCGGGGCCGACGGTGCCGCTCCAGGGCCCCAGACGCAGGGTGCTCAGCGCACCGACGACCTGGCGCAGCTGCGGGCCGCTGAGGGTGCAGACGCGGCCGTGCACCGATCGGGTCTCCACGAGGAGCCTGCCGTCGGCGCGCAGCACGATGCGGTCGTCGAAGCCGGCGACGCCCCCGGTGCGGCGCAGCGTCAGCGGGAACTGTGGCCCGTACTCGGGTCCGATGCTGTCCTCGGCGCTCGTCGAGGCCGGCGACGTCGACGCCTCGGCGCCGGCGGGTGCGGGTGGTGTCGTGAAGTCGCCGTCGGTGGAGGGCACGTCGACGCCGCACCCTGCGAGCAGGAGTGCCACGGCTGCCAGTCCCAGGCACCGGCCTGCGCGCCCCATGGGTCCCATCGTGGACCCCGGCCGTGGCCGGCGCACGGAGGACGCGGTCGGTTGAGGCAACGCTTCGATCAACTTTCCGGTGGCGGGCCACGTCCGGCCGCGGGGGTGGCGTCTCGGGCGTGGGGCGTCAGCGGACGTTCGTCCGCTTGAGGAAGTCGATGATGAACGGCGCCGAGCCGGTGACGCCGTTGTCGCCCACCTCGTTGTAGGCGGCGACGGCGATGTCGCCGCGTGCGGCGACCATCCACGTGTGGGTGTCCGGCGGGTTCTTCGTGCCGAACTCGGCCGTGCCGGTCTTGGCGTACTCGACACCGAGCGGCGCGAGCACGGTGCCGGAGCCCTCCTGCACGACGGCCCGCATCTCCTGGCGCAGCACCTGCGCCTCCTCCGGCCGCAGGGGCGTCGCCGGCGCCGGCAGCGCCGGGCTGCCCTTGACGAGCACCGGCCGGACCGTCTGGCCCTTGACGACCGATGCGACGACGAGGGCCATCGTCAGCGGCGACGCCTCGACGCGTCCCTGCCCGATGAACGACGCCGCGTGCTCGACGGTGTCGTCGGTGGCGGGCACCGAACCGAGGAAGCCGGTGAAGGGCAGGTCGAGCTTCTCGCCCATGCCGAGCGACTGCGCGGCCGTGGCCAGCTCGGCCTGGCTCACCTTCCGGTACTGGCTGATGAAGGCCGTGTTGCACGAGAACGCGAGGGCGGTCTGCATCGGGATGTCACCGAGGTGCTGCTTCGGGTAGGTCGTGTAGTTGCTGAAGCGCCGGCCGTCGACGGTGATCGAGTCGGTGCACGGCAGCGTCGTCGCGGCCGTCGCACCCTTGCGGACCAGGGCGAGCGAGCTCGCGATCTTGAACGTCGAGCCGGGAGGGTTGCGGCCGGCGAGCGCGAGCGTCGAGCCGTTCGCTCCGGGGCCGACCGCGGCGGCGAGCACCTCACCGGTCGAGATGCGGACGGCCACGAGGGCCGTGGGGCGCTGGGTCTGGCGGGCGAGCGCCGCCTCGGCGGCGGCCTGCAGCTTCTCGTCGAGCGTCACGGTGACGGGGGTACCGTCCGTGGACTGCTCGGCGAAGACCTCCCGCTTGTCGAGGACGCTGCCGTCTGCGCCGCGCCGGACCGCCTGCACGGCGAGGCCCGGCCGACCGCGCAGCCGGGCGTCGTAGCGGTACTCGAGGCCGTTCTTGCCGATGGTGTCGCCGGCCTCGAGGACGCCCTTGGACCGCGTGACGTCCTCGGCGGACACCTCCCCGACGGTGCCGAGGATGGGCGCCGCGAAGGTGCGGCTGGGACCGAGCACCTGGAGCGCCGGCACGGTGACGGCGCCCGGGACCCGGTCGATGGCCTGGGCGTTCCTCGTCAGCGTCGGGTCGTCCGCGCGGAAGGTGATGGCCTCGACGAAGGCCTTGCTGCCCGCCTGCGACACCTTCGCGGCGTAGCGGCCGGGGTCGACGCCGACGAGCGCCGCCAGCCGGCGCGCCGACGCCGTGGCGGCGGACCCCGACGCCTTCGTCTTGTCGATGCCGACGACGGCCACCTCGCGCTCGGTCATGAGCTTGGCGCCGTTGCGGTCGAGGATGTCGGCGCGTCGCGGCCACGTGCGCGCCAGGGCGAGGCCCTCGTCGGAGCGCAGGTCGGGCGCGACGACCCGCGGGCTCCACGTCACCTGCCACGTGCCGTCGACGAGGGTGAGGTCGGCCTGCGTCGTGTACGTCCAGTCGGTCGGGGACGCGGACACGTCCCACGTCGTCGCGAAGGTGGCCGTGGCCCGCTCGGACCCCTCGGCGTGGGTCATCCGCTGGAGGGTCACGGCCGGACGCTTGCCGTCCATGCCCTTGAAGGCGGCCGCGAGGAAGGCGTTGACCTTCTGCGCCGTGGTGCCCCTGAGGGCGACGCCCGTCACGTCGGCCCTGCTCAGGCCGGCCGCGAGCGCGCGAGCGGTGTCGTCGGGCGCGGGCGGCTGCTCGAACATCGAGCAGCCGGCGCCGAGGCCGCCGACGACGGCCGCAGCCACAGCGGCGGCCGCGGCTCTCCTCATCCCGGTCCTGGGCAGCATGGCCCCACCGTACGGGGCGGGCGCCACGCCGGATCGGCCGGTCGCCGCGTCGTGCTGTCGACCGGCACACGCCCCGGCGCGGCGCCGGTGGCTTCGGTGGCGCCGGTGGCGCCGGTGACGACGGGAGCGACGGGCACCGGGGACCGGGGACCGGAGCGGCGCGACGACGAGGGCCACGCCGAGGGCCACGGGCAGCCACCACCACGACAGGTGGGTGGGCAGCAGGGCGGTGACGAAGACACCGCGCGCGTCCGCCGCGAGCCCGCCCAGCGTCCCGGGGAGGCCGACACCCGTGCGCAGCCCGCCGGCGAGGTGCTCGAACGCGGCCGAGGCGGCCTGGGTCACGGCGACGGCGACGACGACGCCGGCCCACCCGGCGACGCGTCGGCGGCTCGTGCCGCCGACCCGGGCCAGAGCGAGACCGGCGACGAGGCCGACGGTGGCGGGCGCGGTCCACTGGACGACCGAGCCGGCATCCTCGGCGCCGAGGGCCACGACGACGAGGCGCGTCGTCCAGGCCCCGGCCGCCACGGCCACCGGCGCCGCGGCGAGGGCCGCGACGCCCGGCCGTGCGAGGGCCATGACCGCACCGAGCCCGGCCCCGAGGAGGGAACCGGCGACGGCGACGGCCGCGATGCCGACCAGGACGCGGTCGTCCCGGTCGAAGTCGCTGCCGAGCTGCCGGGTCGCGCCCGCCGACTGGACCACCGAGTAGGCCGTGGCGGCGAGCGCACCCACCACGGCGGCTGCCGCGGGCAGCACCCTTCGTCCCGCGTCGCGGCGCACCCAACGGACGCAGAGACCGGCAGCGGCGCCGCCGACGAGCGTCATCGCCAGCAGCAGCGGGAGGAACACCGTCCGGAACGGCAGGAGCGTGACGTAGCCCCCGCTCGCCTCACCCGTGACGGCGTCGGCGACCCAGTACCGGGGTGAGGACGCGCCGAGGGCGTCGACGATCCAGGGCAGCGCCCCGACGACCCACCAGGCGGTCGCGGCGAGGGGCGCGACGGGCCAGACGAGGGTGCGGGCGTACCGGAGTCGTGCCTCTGGGCTGAAGCGGCGGGCAGCGGTGTCCACCGGGAGATCCGATCACGTCGGGCGCGCCCGCGCCAGTCCTCCGACGACCGTCAACCCCGCTCCGGACGCCACAGCTGCACCGACGCGACCGGCTCGAATCCCGCTGAGAGGAAAGCGCGCAGGGCCCGCGCGTTGCCCGGCGCACACGTCGCGACGACGACCTCGTCCTCGGGGACGAGGGTCAGGCTGTCGCGGACGACCTCGGTGCCGGACCGCTCCCGCGCCGGGTCGGTCTCGACGCCGACCTCGGGCAGCCCACCGAGCCCCAGCGACAGGGTGACGAGGGTCTTGTCGCGGGCCTGCGGGTAGCCGAAGGTGCGGACGCTGCTGCGGACCGCGGTGGCGTGCTCGGCGCGCGGGTGGTTGCGCAGGTCGCTGCGGGGCACGAGGGCCGGCTCGCCGCCGCGGCCGCGCGCGACGAGCACGACGTCGAGGGAGTCGATCCAGCCGCCCGCGGCGAGGGCCGACACGACGCGCGGGTTGCTCGCGCCGCCGAAGCCGTCCGCCCCGAGCCCGTCGAGGTGGTCGTCGTGGACGTCGTCGGCGACCGCGAGCACGGCGTGGCCCGTGAAGGCGATGACGCCCTCGATGCCCTCGCGCCACGGTGGGACGCGCCGCCAGGCACCGTCGACGGCGGGGAAGTGGCCCGTGGCGGCGTGGGTCAGGACGGAGGCGATCGGGTGCACGCGCTCCATACAACCCCTCCGGTCCGCCGGGCGCTCGCCGTCGTCCACGGGATGACCACTGCCGGTAGGGTCGGGTCATGTCCCGACCGCACGCGGCCGCCGTCGTCGAGGACGCGGTCGACCGCCAGGTCGAGCGCGTCCTGCGCGGACGTGGATGGGGCAACAAGGTCGTCACGCACATCGGCTACGGGTCCACCGACTTCGTCCGCGTCTTCGCCCGAGTCATCCTGCAGCGCAGGGGCAAGGCCGGCCCGCCGAGCCGTCAGGACGCCACCGGCGCGCTCGCTCCCGCGCGCTACGACCGCGGCTGGCGCGTCTTCGTCACGGCCCACGCGAGCGGTGTCCCCGTCACGGTGACGATCGGCGACCGTGAGGTCTACGGCCGCACCGACCGCGGCGGGTACGTCGACCTCGTCGCCCACGACCACGGCCTGGCGCCGGGGTGGCAGCAGGTGGTCGTCCAGGCGCGCGGGGCCGACCCGGTGCCGGCGGACGTGTTCATCGTCGGCGACGACGTGCGGTTCGGCATCGTCAGCGACATCGACGACACCGTCATCACGACGATGCTGCCCCGCCCGATGATCGCGGCGTGGAACACCTTCGTGCGCCGAGGCAAGACGCGCCGCGCCGTCAGCGGCATGGCGCCCTTCTACCGGCGCGTGCTCGCCGCCCACCCGGGTGCACCCATCGTCTACGTGTCGACGGGCGCGTGGAACACGACGCCGACCCTGACCCGGTTCCTCGTCGACAACGGGTTCCCGCTCGGGCCGCTGCTGCTCACCGACTGGGGTCCGACGAACACCGGCTGGTTCCGCAGCGGGCAGGACCACAAGCGCACCTGCCTGCACCGCCTGGCCCGCGACTTCCCGGACATCACGTGGCTGCTCGTCGGCGACGACGGCCAGCACGACCCCGCGCTCTACTCCGAGTTCGCGGAGGCACGCCCGGACCGGGTCGACGCCATCTGCATCCGGCAGCTGACGCCGGCCGAGCAGGTCCTGTCCAACCCCATCAAGCTCGACCCGCCGCTGCGGCCGTGGGCCGCGCGCACGGTCCAGACGTTCTCGGCGCCGGACGGGCACGAGCTGCTGCGCCTCCTCGAGGACCACGGACGGGTCGGCGAGCCGGTCGCGGCCGACCAGCAGCCGTCGCGTCCGGGCCGCGACGTCGCCACCGGGTGACAGACTGACGCCATGCCGGAGCTGCCCGAGGTGCAGGCACTCGTCGACTTCCTCGTCGAGCGGACGGCCGGTCTTGCCGTCGCCACGGTCGAGCTCGCCTCGTTCAGCGTCCTCAAGACGTTCGACCCGCCGCCGCAGGCGCTCGAGGGCGTGCCCGTCGACGGCGTCCACCGGCACGGCAAGTTCCTCGACATCGACGCCGACGGCACCCACCTCGTCTTCCACCTCGCGCGCGCCGGCTGGCTGCGCTGGTCCGACCAGCTGCCGGCGACGGTCCTGCGGCCGGGCAAGTCGCCCATCGCCCTGCGGGTGCGGCTGTCGGACGGCTCGGGCTTCGACCTGACCGAGGCGGGCACGAAGAAGTCGCTCGCGGCCTACATCGTCCGCGACCCGAACGAGGTGCCGGGCATCGCCCGCCTCGGCCCGGACCCCCTCGCCGAGGACTTCACCCGCGAGCGGTTCGGCGAGATCCTCGAGGGTCGCCGCACCCAGATCAAGGGTCTGCTGCGCGACCAGGAGGTCATCGCCGGGGTCGGCAACGCCTACTCCGACGAGGTGCTGCACGTCGCGAAGGTCAGCCCCTTCGCCATCGCCGGGTCGCTCGCGCCCGACGTCGTCGACCGGCTCTACCGTGCGCTGCGCGAGACGCTCGCCTCGGCCGTCGCCACGGCGTCGGGCAAGCCGGCCAAGGAGCTCAAGGACGCCAAGCGCGCCGGCATGCGCGTGCACGCCCGCACCGGGCAGACGTGTCCCGAGTGCGGCGACGTCGTGCGGGAGGTCTCGTTCGCCGACACGTCGTTGCAGTACTGCGCCACGTGCCAGACCGGTGGCAAGCCGCTCGCCGACCGGCGGATGTCCAAGCTGCTCAAGTGACCCGGTTCGTCCGGAGTGCAACGGTTCGGTCGCCGTGGTTGTCTGCACCGTCATGAAGCCGATCCTTCGCGCCCCCTCCACCGCCCTGCTGCCGGCCGCCCTGCTGACCGTCCTCGCCACGGCGGCGTGCGGCTCCGTCGCGTCGCCAGGTTCGGGGTCCTCCGACGGTACGACGGTCGTCGGCTCCACCCTGCCGGCGCCGACCGACGGCACCGGCGCGGGTGCATCGGGTCGGGCCACGGGCAGCGCCGGAGGGGTACGGCTCGTCGCGAGCGCGGCACCCGGCGCACCGGCGCACGCGAGCGGTGTCAAGGCCGAGCCCGGCGTCGTCGTGGAGTACACGTTGACCAACACCGGGTCGAGGCCACTCGCCGCCTACGACATCGTGCCGGACTCGCTCGGCTCGGCGGTCCTGCCGGCCGACGTCGACCGCGAGCACGCGTGGGTCTACGCGCACGAGGGCACGGTGCGCGTCAGCAAGCAGGGGTTCGCCACGGCGCCGAACGTGCGCTTCGCCGCGGCGCCGACGATGGGGGCCCGCGCGCTGCCCGCCGGAGGGACGCTCACCGGCCGCGCCTTCGTGCCGACGCCGCTCGCCCTCGCGGTCCCGGGTGCCGCCTTCACCGCGCCGCAGGACCCGCTGCCGCCGGCCGCAGGTGCCTTCTCCTTCTGCGTGCAGGTCGGCCCGGCGGGGCCGCAGCTGCGGCCCTCACCGACGGTGCGCGGCGTCCTCCAGGCCCCGGTGGCCGCCCCGTCGGGTGCCGCTCTCGTGTGCACCGACCCGCTGACGGTGCCGGTGTCCTGAGCCAGCTCAGTCGCCCCCGCCCTGGGGCTAGATGATGCGGGGGTCGCCGTCGGCGACGACCTTCTTGCCCGCACGCTCCCACTCGAGCATGCCGCCCTCGACGTTGGCGACGTCGTAGCCCTGCATGACGAGCCACTGGACGGCCCGGGCCGAGCGGCCGCCCATGCGGCACACGATGCCGACGGTCTCGTCGGTGTCGGGCAGCTCACCGAGGCGGGCGGGCAGCTCACCGAGCGGGATGTGGACGGCGTTGGGGGCGTGGCCGGCGGCCCACTCGTCGGGCTCGCGCACGTCGACCATGACGGCGTCGTCGGGCAGCTGGGAGACGGTCGTCGTCGGGATGCTCATGCCCTCCATCGTGACACGACCGGACCGGGCCACGACCGAGCCTCGGCCGAGCCACGGCCGAGGCAGGACCGGGCCACCACGGGCCGGCACTATCGTGAGCGCGGTGAAGATCCTGTCGATCCAGTCTCACGTCGCGTACGGCCATGCCGGCAACTCGGCGGCGGTCTTCCCGCTCCAGCGCCTCGGCCACGACGTCTACCCGGTGCTCACCGTGACGTTCTCGAACCACACCGGCTACGGCGCGACCCGCGGCCCGCTCATCCCGCCGGCCGACGTCGCCGAGGTGATCACCGGTGTCGAGGAGCGGGGCGCCTTCCCCTCGATCGACGCGGTGCTCTCCGGCTACCAGGGTGCCGAGTCCGTCGGCGAGGTCGTGCTCGACGCGGTGGCCCGTGTCAAGGCCGCCAACCCCGACGCGGTCTACTGCTGCGACCCGGTCATGGGCGACGTCGGGCGCGGGTTCTTCGTCCGCGAGGGCATCCCCGAGTACATGCGCGACCACGTCGTCCCGCGGGCCGACATCGTGACGCCGAACCAGTTCGAGCTCGAGTTCCTCTCGGGCCGGAGCGTCGAGAGCCAGGACGACCTCCTCGCGGCCGCCGACCACCTGCGCGCGTCGGGACCCGCCGTCGTGCTGGTGACGAGCGCCCTGACCTCCGACACCCCGGAGGGCTCGATCCAGATGGCGTGCGTCACCGCCGACGGCGCCTGGCTCGTGACGACGCCGATGCTGCCGATGACGGTCCGCGGAGGTGGTGACGTCACCGCGGCGGTCTTCCTCGCCCACCACCTCACGGACGGGCCCGAGGCGGCGCTGCGGCGCACCGCCGCCACGATGTACGCGGTGCTCGAGCGGACCCACGCCAGCGGCTCCGACGAGATGCTGCTCGTCGCCGAGCAGGACGCCATCGCCGACCCCGACGAGAAATTCGAGATCGTGCGGGTTCGATGACCCACTCGGCCCCCAGAGCCGTTATAGTCACAGGCGCGCCGTTCCGCATGACCACCCCTGACCGTGCGGAACGGCGCCTTTTTGTCCTGTTTTCAGTGGAATTCGCTTCCACCGAAGAGTGACCCCCCACGGACCCGGCCAGGCTCCGGCGCAACCGCCGACACGCTCTCGCCCCGTATGCGGATGTCTCCGGTGAAGCGTAGACAGACGTATAGCCTCCGAGCGTGGACCCGATCACCAACCCGTACGCCCCGGGCGCGGGCCAGCGTCCGCCCGAGCTCGCGGGCCGCGACGAGCAGCTGCGCACCTTCGACGTCGTCCTCGAGCGCATCGCGCGCGGACGCTCCGAGCGCTCGATCGTGCTCACCGGCCTGCGCGGCGTCGGCAAGACCGTCCTGCTCAACGCCCTGCGGTCATCTGCCGTGCGGGCCGACTGGGGCACCGGCAAGTTCGAGGCGCGGCCCGACCAGCGGCTGCGCCGCCCGCTCGCCGCGGCCGCTCACCAGGCCGTCCGTGAGCTGGGCCACCCCCGCGGCGAGGTCGTGGACCAGGTGCTCGGCACGATCAAGGCCTTCGCCCTGCGCGACAACCCGCCGGGTGCCCGGCTGCGCGACCGGTGGCAGCCGGGCATCGACGTGCCGACCGTGTCCGGCCGGGCCGACAGCGGTGACATCGAGATCGACCTCGTCGAGCTGTTCACCGACATCGGGGGGCTCGCGGCCGACGTCGGCAAGGGCATCGCGTTCTTCATCGACGAGATGCAGGACCTCGACCCCGACGACGTCTCGGCGCTGTGCGCGGCCTGCCACGAGATCTCCCAGTCGGGGCTCCCGGTCATCGTCGTCGGCGCCGGCCTGCCCCACCTGCCCGCGGTGCTGTCCGCCTCGAAGTCCTACTCCGAGAGGCTGTTCCGCTACTCGCGCATCGACCGGTTGCCGCGTGAGGCCGCCGACCACGCCCTCGTCGGGCCGGCGGCCGAGGAGGGCTGCGCGTTCACGCCGGAGGCGCTCGACGAGATGTACGCCGTGACCGCCGGCTACCCGTACTTCATCCAGGCCTACGGCAAGGTCGTGTGGGACGTCGCCCCCACCTCGCCGGTCACCGCCCAGGACATCCGGGTCGCGGTACCCGAGGCCGAGAGCGAGCTCGCGGTCGGGTTCTTCGGCTCCCGCTTCGAGCGCGCGACCCCCGCCGAGCGGGAGTACCTGCGGGCCATGGCCGACGCCGCCATCGCCGAACCCGCTGCGCCGCAGGAGGACTCCCACGCAGAGGAACGTGAGGCCGTACCGACGTCGGCCGTCGCCGAGGTGCTCGGCCGGAAGCCGCAGTCGCTGTCACCGGCCCGTGACTCGCTCATCAAGAAGGGCCTCATCTACTCCGGTGAGCGCGGCCTCATCGCCTTCACCGTCCCGCACTTCGGCCGCTACCTGCGCACGCAGTCCTGACCGGGCTCGGGCCGGGCCCAGCGCCTCGCCGGCGCCTGGACCCGCGACGATGACGACGGGTAGCCGCGACCGGGTACGTACGGGAGCGTCCGCAGACCCGCCGTCCACCCCGGGAGACGTCGTGCCGACGCATCGCCTCGAATCGGTCGCGCCCGCGCTCGCGGCGCGCATCGGTCGCGCGAGCAGCGGCGGTGCCCGTCGGTTCGCCTTCGCCGCGGCGCGGCTCGCGTGCGGGGTCGCCGGCGTCCATGACCGGACCGCCCTCGACATCGCGCGCGACGGCATCGCCGCGGGGCCCGGCATCGACGAGCTCGTCAGCCTGTGGGAGCTCGAGCGCCGCCTCGACGCCGCGTGCGACGGGGGCCTGGACCCCGACGCCGGCTACCCCGACCCCGAGACGTTGCGGCTGCACGACGAGTGCGCAGAGGCCAAGGCGGTCGCCTCGGTCATCGCCGCGCTCAAGCCCGACGCGCACACCGCCGCGCGCGAGTCGGCCTACGCGGCGTGGGCCGCGGGTTGCGAGCCGGCCGCGCTCGGCGCCCTCGCGGCGCACCTGGAGAACACCGACGAGCCCGGCTCCTGACGGGGACACGGCCGTAGTGGGTGCGCACCCTAGGGTGGGGCGCATGAGCGGACCGGGGCGTCGGTGCGGTGACGGGGTCGCCCGGGGTCCGGCCGCGTGACCCACCTCGTGACCCACCTCGTGACCCACCTCGTGACCCACCTCGTCGGTTCCGCTGTCGCACTCGCGCTCGCCCTGGGGTTCCTCCGCCTCGCCGGGTGGTGGCGGCGCCGCGACCCCCGGCGGTGGCGCATCGGTGTTGCGCTCACCGCCGCGGGCTGGCTTGCCGCCGTGGCGCTCCTCCAGCCGCTCGACGCACTCGACGGCCCGCTCGGTGACGGCGTCGTCGCGCTCACCCTGCCGTGGGCGGTGTCACTCGTCGTCGGCACCGTGCTCGTCGTCAACGGCGCGCGCCTGGTGGGCCCCGAGGGCCGCACCCTCGGCACGCTCCTGTCCTTCGTCGTCGGCGTCGCGATGACGGGGGTCACGGCCCTCGGCGTGGCTCTCGTCTGGTTCGGCGCGGGCTCGGGCACCCGCGCCGGCGCCGGGTCGACCGCCCTGCCGGCGGTCTGCCTCGTCGTGCTGCTCCTGCCCGGCTACCCGGCCCTCGTGATCGTCAGCTACCTGCTGTACTGCGTCGCCTACCTGCGTCGCGCGCCGCGTCCCGCGCCCGTCGCGATCGTCGTGCTCGGGTCGGGGCTCGTGGGCGGCCAGGTCCCGCGGCTGCTCGCCCACCGGCTCGATGCCGCGCTCGCGCTGCTCCGCGCGGAGGAGGCCCACGGACGCTGCCCCCTGCTCGTGCCCTCGGGCGGCCAGGGTGAGGACGAGCCGGTGTCCGAGGGTGCGGCGATGACGGCCTACCTCCTCGACCGCGGCGTCGACCCGGCGCGCATCGTCACCGAGGACCGGGCGACGACCACCGAGGAGAACCTCGTCCGGTCGCTGCGCCTGCTCGAGGAGCGTGGCGTCACCGGGCGGCTGCGCGTCGTGACGTCGAGCTACCACGCCGGCCGCGCGGCGCTGCTGACCCGTCGCCTCGGCATCGACGCCGACGTCAGCCCGGCCCGCACCCCGTGGTCCTTCCTGCCGAGCGCCTTCCTGCGCGAGGTCGCCGCCGCCGTCACCCACCACCCGTGGGTCAACGCCGTCGGCCTGCTGCTGTGGGTGGCCTCCAGCGCCGGAGCGGCCCGGGCGGTCGCCGGCTGACGCCGGGCCGACGCCGTCCCCCGGCCCGTCAGGGTGTGCCGGCCAGCCCGGCCTCGACCGCGGCGATGATGCGCGGGCGCAGGTCGTGCGGCGCGATGACGGCGTCGACCGACCCCACGGTGACGGCGCGCTGGATGCTGTGCACGGCGTCGAACTCCGCGGCCACCTGGCCGAGCTTCTCGGCCCGCACCGAGCTGCGCACCTCGGCGAGCTCGGTGGCCAGGCGGGCGCGCTCGACGCCTGACGCCCCGGCGACCTGCTCCGCCAGCTGCGCGACGCGCGGGTCGGCGGCGGTGCGGGCGTCGACGTCACGCGAGAAGACGACGGCGGCCGCGGGCGCGCCCCCGAGCACCGACGCGAACGACCCCTCGACCGCCAGCACCGTCATGCGCGGGTTCAGCGTCTTGGAGAAGACGACGAACGCGCCGCCGTGGTACCGCGAGACGACCGTGAAGACGATCGGGCCCTCGAAGTTGACGATGGCCCGGCCGATCTCGGCGCCGTACTCGAGCTGGAGCTCACGCATCGACTCCGGCGAGCCGTCGAAGCCGGACAGGTTCGCGAGCACGACGACGGGGCGGTTGCCGCTCGCGGCGTTGATCGCACGGGCCACCTTCTTGCTCGACCGTGGGAACAGCGTGCCGGCCGTGTACGTGTCCGGGCCGTCGGTGGGTGGGAACCCGCGGCGCGGAACCGGCTTGGACTCGATGCCGATGAGGGTGACCGGGAAGCCGCCGAGGTGCGCGTCCTGGACGACGGCGGTCCCGGCGTCGGCCATGCCGGCCCAGCGCTCGAGCGGCTCGTGGTCCTGGTCGCTGACGGCCCGCATCAGGGTGCGGATGTCGAACGGCTTCTTGCGGTCGGGGTTGGTGACGGCCGAGAAGATGTCGCCGACCGTCGTGAACCCCGACTCGGGCAACGTGTGCGGGAAGAGCGTGACGTCGCGGTGGGCGGGGTCGCTCGTCGGCACGCGGCGCGGGCCGGCCTCGCCGGGGGCGACGTAGGCGTGCTCGTAGTGCGCCATGAGGATCTCGCGGGCCTCGACGAGGTCCTTGGCCCAGTACTGGGCCTGGCCGTTGGGGCCCATGACGCGGTCGTAGCCGCCGATGCCGAAGTTGTCCTCGGCGCTGACGCCACCGGAGAAGTCGAGCGACTGCTTGCCGGTCAGGACCATGGCGCTGTCGGGCGTCATGACGAGGATGCCCTTGGTGTGCATGAGCATCGTCGCCTCGGCGTTCCAGTACGGCTGGGCGCCGACGTTGATGCCGGCGACGACGATGTTGATCTCGCCGCCCGCCTGCGTGAACTCGATGATCCGCTTGAGGGCGCGGGCCACCCAGTCCATGTTCTCGGTGCCCGAGTCCATCGAGATGCGGGCGCCGGCCGACAGCGAGTACCACTCGAGCGGCACCTTCATCGCCTCGGCGAGGTCGATGGCGGCGATGACCCGCGCGCACTCGGCCTCGGCGACGGAGCCGAGCGAGCGCAGCGGGTCGCCCGACAGCACCACGCGCGTCACACCCTGCGGGTGCCGCTGCGTCGGCGTCGTGACGACGGCGACGATGATGCCCGCCTTGTTCAGCCCGACGGGACGGTCGACGGGCACGAGGACACCGGTGTCGTCGAGGTCGTGCTCGACGACGGTGCCGCCCTGGCCGGCGATCATCGACTGCAGCTCGTACGGGTAGACGAGGCCCCGGCGGCGCGCCCGGACGACCTTCGACGCGTAGTCGTCGAGGGGAGCGAGCGGCTCGGTGGGCGGGGCGCCGACGGCCGCCTCGACGCCCGAGCCCGGCTGGTAGAAGAAGCGACCGGCGATGGGGACCGGCTTCTGGTCCGCGGCGGTGGTGACGTTCGCCTGGACGAGGACCTCCTCGATGCCGGCGCCGGCGGTGAGCGGCGCGATCTTCCCGCGCAGCGCGGTCAGCTGGCCGAGGTCGGCCTCGATGGTCGGCCAGATCTGCACCCACACGTGGTTCATGTCGAGGCGCGAGCCGCCGGGACCACGGGCGGCCCGGACCCGGCGGACGGCCTCGAGGCACTGGGCGATGGCACGCTCGACGTGCGGCAGGCCGGACACCTGGCCGTGCTCGTCGCGGACGACGACGACCTGGCGGACCTGGGCGAGCGCGACGAGGCGTCGGTCCTCGGGGTTGTCCTTGGCGACGCACTCGTAGAGCAGGACGTCCTCGGGGGCCTCGAGGCGCGTCACGTCGAACGCGCTGAGCCGCCACAGGTTGAGGCGGCGGCCGACCATCGGGTGCACCCCGCGGACGAGGCGGTCCTCGACGAGGCGCCCCTCGACGGGCCGGAAGGTGAAGTAGTCGACGTGCCGGTCGGTGCCGCCGCTGACGCACACGGCCACGCGCCGTGTGTCGCGCGCGAACGGCAGCTCCTGGAGCAGCGCCGCGAGGAGGTCGCTCGCCTCGTCCGGCGACTCCGGCTCGTCGGGCCACCGCAGGTAGAGGTCGACGACGGACTGGCTGCCCTCGGGGCGGGCCCAGACGTCGGCCGACACCGCGGTGTCGAGGGCGCTGCCGGGGGTGAGCTCGTCGACGGCACCGATGCTCGAGGTCAGGTGCGTCGGGCGGCCGTCGAGGGTGTAGTCGGCCGTGGCGAACGGGCGGCCGGCCTCGGTGAAGGTGCGAAGGGCGTGCAGCTCGTGCTCGCGGTAGTGCCGCTTGATGAGCACCTCGAGCATCGGCTCGTGCTGCTGCAGGCCGGCCTCGGTGTCGACCGACGCGTGCAGCCGCTCGGCGAGGAACCGGACGATCTGCTCCGGGATCACCGCGAGCTCGTCGACGCGCAGGGAGCGGTCGGGGGCGTCGGGGTCGGCCGCGAGCGCGGCCACCTTGTCACGGACGCCGGCCAGGACGCTCGCGCGCTCGGCGTCGACGAGCGGTTGGTCGAACCAGCGGAACCGGACGCTGCGGGCCAGGTCGCCGACGACCGGGAAGCGCAGCTGGGTCGCGACGACGAGCCGGTCGAGGGCGTCGCGGGCCGCGGCGTCGAGCGGCGCCGCCGGGGCCGGTTCGCCGAGCCAGCGCTGGAGCACCGACGTCGCGAACGCCACCTCGGGGGCCGAGCGCTGCTGCGACAGGAAGATGCGGAACACCGCCTCCTCCAGCTCGGGCGTGCGCTCGACGTCGGTGAGGCCGTAGTGGCGCAGGACGCGGGCGAGCTTGTCGCGGAAGTCGGTCGGCAGGCCGGCTCGGTCCGGGTCGAGGCTCTGCAGGTAGGAGTGGAAGAACTCCTTGGGGCTGTGCACGAGCAGCTCGGTGTGGCGCTCCTCGAGCGCCGGCCGGTTGCGGCTCAGCTCGGCGAAGTCGCTGATGAGGTCGAGGATCGCGATCTCCTGGGCGAGCGGCACGCGCCCCTCGGCCGCGAGCTCGTCCCGCGCGGCGAGGTAGGCGGCGAGCGTGCCGCCCTCGCCGCTGTCGGTGCCGCCGTCGAAGCCGAGGACGGTTGCCGACAGGTCGGCCAGGGCCCGCGCCGCCCGCCGGTCCGCGCCAGCGGTGCCGTTGGTCGGCTCGGGCAGGTCGAGGTCGACGCTCTCCTCGGCGGCCGGTGCGGCGTCCGCGGCCTCGTCGGCGTCCTCGAGGGGCTCGAGGCGCACGAGGGGCGCACCGGTCTCGACCTGGCTGCCGACGCTCGCGAGGATCGCGCGGACCCGCGAGGCGACGGGCGCGGCCAGCACCGTCTCCATCTTCATCGACTCGAGGACGAGCACGGGGGCGCCCGCCGCCACCTCGGCACCGACCTCGACCGGCGTCGCGACGACGAGCGCCGGCGCGGGCGAGCGGACGACGCCGCCCTCGTCCCGCGAGACGCGGTGCGTGACGCCGTCGACCTCGACGAGCTGCACGGGACCGTGCGTGGCCGTGACGAGGCGGTGGCTGCGGCCCTCGACGCTGATGCGCCCGGCGTACTCGTCGATGAGGTCGAGCTCGGCGTCGACGAGGTGCTCGGCGCCCCCGCCGGTGACGGTGACGCGGTAGCGGTGCGAGGCGGTGCGCAGGACGGTGACCTTGTACGCGGTGCCGCGCAGCTTGAGGTCGATGGCGCGGCCGACGGTGTGCTGGACCTGGGGGCGGCCACCCCGGGCGGACTCGAACAGCCGCGCCCGCTCGATGGCCTCGGCGTCCTCGTAGGCCTCGATGCCGGCGGCGACCAGCGCGACGCCGGAGTGCCGGTGCGACACGAGGCGGCCCTCGGCACGGACCCGGTCGATCCACCCGGTGTCGGCCGACCCGTCGACGACCTCGGGCTGGTCGAGCAGGTCGAGGATGAACGACTTGTTCGTCGAGCCGCCCTCGATGACGACGGTCGTCTCGGCCATGGCGCGGCGCAGCCGGGCCAGCGCCTCGTCGCGGTCGCGGCCGTAGGCGATGATCTTGGCGATCATCGAGTCGAAGTCGGCCGGGATCGAGTCGCCTTCTCCGACACCGGTGTCGACGCGGATGCCGGGACCGGCCGGGAACTGCAGCAGGCTGATGCGGCCCGGGCTCGGGGCGAAGTCGCGGTCGGGGTCCTCGGCGTTGAGCCGGGCCTCGACGGCGTGGCCACGCTCGGTGGGCCGGCCCTGCGGGAGGTCGTCGAGGCGCCCACCGTTCGCGACGTGGATCTGCAGCTTGACGAGGTCGGTGTCGGTGACGGACTCGGTGATCGGGTGCTCGACCTGCAGCCGGGTGTTGACCTCGAGGAAGGCGAAGAAGCGCTCGCCCGGGTGGTAGAGGAACTCCACCGTGCCGGCACCGGCGTAGCCGACCGCGACGGCGAGCCGCTCGGCGCTGTCCTTGACCTCCTGCGCCTGCTCGGGCGTCAGGACGGGGGAGGCCGACTCCTCGATGACCTTCTGGTTGCGGCGCTGGATCGAGCAGTCCCGCACGCCGATGGCCCAGGCGGTGCCCTGCCCGTCGGCGATGACCTGCACCTCGATGTGCCGGGCGCCGGTGACGAGCTTCTCGAGGAAGACGACGCCCGACCCGAAGGCCCGCTGCGCCTCGTCGCGGGTGCGCTCGTACGCGTCGGTGAGGTCGGCATCGGAGTCGACGCGGCGGATGCCGCGGCCGCCGCCGCCGGCCGTCGCCTTGAGCATGAGGGGGTAGCCGATGCGGGCCGCCGCGGCCGTGGCGTCCGCGAGGGTGTCGACGCCGCCGCGGCTCCACGGCGCGACCGGCACGCCGACCTCCTCGGCGATGAGCTTGCTGCCGATCTTGTCGCCGAGCTTGCGCATCGCCTCGGCGCTCGGGCCGATGAAGGTGACACCGATGCGGTCGCACAGCTCGGCGAACGTCGGGTCCTCGGCGACGAAACCCCAGCCGACCCACGCGGCGTCGGCGCCGGTCGCCCGGAGCGCGCGCTCGAGGACGGTGTGGTCGAGGTAGGGGCGGTTCGCCGCCGGGCCGAGGTCGTACGCGAGGTCGGCCTCGCGGACGAACATGGCCCGGCGCTCGCCCTCGGTGTGCAGCGCGACCGTCTCGATGCGGTGACCGTCCGGGCCCGCCGCGGCGTTGAGGTCACGCACCGCGTGGATGAGCCGCATGGCGGCCTCTCCACGGTTCACGATGGCGATGCGCGAGATCATCGAGTCTCCTTCACAGGGTGCTGACGGGGTGGTGTCGCACCCTGCAGCCTTCCACGCCACCTCGGTGACCGGCGAGTAGAACGGCCGCCCGCGTCGTTCGCCCGCCGTCCCACCCCTCGGGCGCTACCGTCGCTCCCGTGGAGTGGTCGGCGTCCGGCAGCGGCTTCGGTGCGGTGCTCCGACGGCTGCGCGAGACGCGGGCGCTGACCCAGGAGGAGCTCGCCGGCCGGTCCGGCGTGAGCGCCAAGGCGATCGGGGCGCTCGAGCGCGGGGAGCGACGACGTCCCCACCCGCACACGGTCCGTGCCCTCGCGGACGCGCTGCGGCTCGACGACGCCGAACGCGCCGGGCTCGTGCGGGCCGTGCCGTCCCGGGGTGAGCCGTCGGAGGCGGGGACCGGCGCCCCACCCACGTGGGTCCCACCGGCCACCACCGGTCGGCTCGCTCCGGCCGCCGTGGCGCCGCTCTTCGGCCGGGACGAGGACCTCCTCCGCCTGGAGGGGCTGCTGGCGGGGCACGGTGCGCGGCTGGTGACCCTCACCGGCCCGGGTGGCGTCGGCAAGACGCGGCTGGCGACGGAGCTCGCGACGCGCGTCACCGACCTCTTCACGGGCGGCGTCCGGCTCGTCGACCTCGCGGCCGTGCGCGAGCCGTCGCAGGTGCTGCCGCACGTCGCCGTGGCGCTCGGCGTCGTCGAGCAGCCGGCCGGGACGGTCCCGCTCGTCGAGCAGGTGGCCGCCCACCTCGCCGACCGCCGCGTCCTGCTCGTCCTCGACAACGTCGAGCAGGTGACCGGGTGCGGGCCCGGGCTCGCCGAGCTCGTCGCGCTCGCGCCGGGGCTCACCGTCCTGGCCACGAGCCGCGCGCCCCTGCGGGTGCGCGCCGAGCAGGAGGTGCCGCTGGCAGCGCTCGCCCTGCCCCTGGCCGGGGACGGGCGTGACGTGGCGGACTCGCCCGCGGTCGCGATGTTCCTCGACCGGGCGTCCGCCGCGGGCGCGCACACGCTGCGGGACGACACGGCGCCCGCGACGCTCGCCGCGATCGCCCGCCACCTCGACGGGCTCCCGCTCGCCATCGAGCTCGCCGCCGCGGCCACCCGCGTGCTGCCCGCCGACGCCCTTCTCGCCCGGCTCGAGTCCGGCAGCGCCGACGTCGGCGTGCCCGGTCCACGCGACCTGCCGGACCGGCAGCGCAGCATGGCGACGGTCCTGGACGGCAGCGTCGAGCTGCTCCAGCCGCGGCACCGGGCCCTGTTCCTGCGCTCCGCCGTCTTCACCGGCGGGTTCTCCCTGGACTGGCTCGAGGCCGTGGAGGCGGGCGTCACCGGCCGTCCCGGCGACGCCGCGCTGCCCGGTGCCGCGCTGCACGGTGACGCCGCGCTGCCCGGCGTGGCGGCCCTCGTCGAGCAGGCCCTCGTCCTGCCGGTGCCCTCGCCCGACGGCACTCCGCGGTTCCGTCTCCTCGAGCCCGTCCGGCAGTACGCGATCGCACGGGCGCACGTCGAGGGCCACGCGCTCGCCGCGGCCGAGGCGCACGCCGTCCAGGCGCGCGAGGTGGCCCTCGCCGCGCACCGCCGGCTCTGGGCCCGCGACGTCGGGCCGGTGCTCGACCGCCTCGAGGCCGACCACGGCAACCTCCGGACAGGGTTCCTCCGGCTCCTCGAGCTGGACCGCGTCGCCGATGCGGCCGACCTCGCCGGCTCGCTCTGGCCGTACTTCGCGATGAGGGGACGCGTGCGCGAGGGGCTCGAGTGGCTCGACCGGGCCGCGGGCGCGGGCACACCGTCGGCGGCCGCGCGGGCCGCCGTCGGTCGGATGGGCCTGCTGCTCGTCGTCGGTGACGTCGTCGGCCTGCGCCGGCTGGGCGAGGTCGCGACCGGCCTGGCCGACCGGGCCGGCGAGACCCTCCTCGTCGTCGAGGCCACCCTGCTCAGTGGGCTCGGCGCGCTGTTCGCCGGGGACCTGGTCCCAGGGGAGCGGCTCCTGGCGCAGGCAGAGGGCCGCGCCGCGGACCTGGGCGGTGAGGAGGGCGGCGACGGCGACCCGCGCCGCTGGGTCCGGCTGCACGTGCAGCTCGGCCGTGGGCAGGCGGTCCTGCTCGCGGGCGACGCCGAGGCTGCGACCGGACTGCTCGAGGAGGCGGTCTCGGCGGCGAGAGCGCTCGGCAACGAGTTCGGCCTCGCCACCGCGCTCAACACGCTGGCGACGGCCCGACAGCACGCCGGTGCGGATGCCGACGCAGCGGCCCTGCTCGGCGAGTCCCTCGCCGTCTCCTTTCCGCTACGCCTCGCCTGGACGCTCGGGTACGCCGTCCCGGAGATGGCCGGTGTGGCCGCACGGTCGGGGCGGCCCGAGGCCGCAGCGTTCCTCTTCGGGGCGGCCGCCACGCTCGGTGACACAACGGCGGTGGACCCGCACTACCCGCCCTCGCGCGCCACGGTGGACGCCGGGCTGGTCGCCGCCCGGACGCGGTTGGGTCCCGACGAGTTCGCCGCCGCGTGGGAGGCGGGTCGGACCGCGACCCCGGAGGAGGTGAGCCGTTTCGCGGCAGAGGTCGCGGACGCGATCACCTCCCAAGGCGAAGCGCACGTCAGCCCCGGACGCGGCTGACGAAGCGTCGGTACTGCCGCGCGCCGACCGTGCGCACGAGCAGCCGGACCGGCAGGGGCAGCTTCGCGAGCATCGCCCGGCGCTCCTCCGGGGTGCACTCCTCCAGCAGCGCCCCGAAGAGCAGCGGCAGCTGGGACCGCGTCATCTTCTCGATCCCGTGCTCGCCGAGGCTGTCCCACTCGGCGACGGTGAGGTACCGCAGGCACAGGGGCAGGATCTCGCGCTCCTCGAGGTCCAGGTGCTGGGCGAGATCGGCGGCGAAACGCTCGAGGACGTCGGCCAGCGCCGCGCCGCGGGCCCGGGTGGGTGCCGCCTCCCAGGTGGGCAGCAGGTGCTCGACGCGCTGGAGGTGGTCCTCGATGCCGTGGTGCTGCGCCTGCATCGTCTCGACGAGCCCGGTGGAGGGCGCGGCCCGCTCCAGCAGCGCGGGCCACAGCACCGCGTCCTCACCGGTGTGGTGCATCTCGAGACCGGCGAGGACGAGGCGCACGGCCCCGGCCACGGTCCCGGCCCGTTCGACGTCCCCGTCGGCGACCTGGCGCACGAGCCCCGGCAGCAGGCGCGTCTCGCGCCGGAAGGCGCGGTGGACGATGACCATCTCGTGGACCCACGGGCGGTCCGACGTCGGGGTGGTGCTGAAGGTGGTGGCGCTCACGACAAGCCCTTTCACTGGCGTGGTGCTGACCTGTCCAGCGTGGGCGGCGGGTGCGGCACACCCCAGCCACGGCGGCTCCACAGCGCACCCACACCACCTCCACGCACCACGCACCACGCCCGAACGAGCCGGAACGAGCCGGCCGCTGCCGGACCTCGTGCGCGACCCGGTGCCCGGACGTAGGTGCCGGACGACGGTGCCGGTGGTCGGTCAGGCGGACGCGAGCTCGGCGACGACGGCCCGGACCATCCGCCGGCCGTGCTCGACCATCCGCGGGAAGGTGTGCCGGTAGTAGTCGACGCCGGTCAGCGACGGCGCGAGCGCCCAGCCGCACGCCCGGAGCCAGGTGGCGTCGTCGGGGGCGACCGCCTCACGGTACGCGTCGCGGGCGGCGCCGGTGAACGTCCAGAGGGCGGCGGCGACGTCCGGGGCAGGGTCGCCGACCCCGAGCCCGCCCCAGTCGATGACGCCGACGAGGCGGCCCGCGTCGACGACGAGGTTGCCGGGCTGCAGGTCACCGTGGATCCACACCGGCGCAGCGTCCCAGTCGGGCGCGGCGAGGCAGGTCTCCCAGGCGCGTTCGGCGGCCCGGAGGTCGAGGCCGTCGTCCTGGTCCTGCAGCCGCCCGAGCGCTCCGCGGACGGCGTCGTCGACGTGCCGCAGCGGCGCGCCGCGTGAGCCCGGTTGCCGGGAGGGGCCGCCGGTGGCGTCGACCGCGTGCAGGGCGCGGGTGAAGGCAGCCAGGTCGCGCGCGAGCGGCACGTCGTCGGAGCCGAGCCGTGGCGGCGTCGTGCCGCGCAGCCACGGCACCACGGCCCAGGCCCACGGGTAACGCCCTCCCGGGTGACCGAGGTGCGCCGGCACCGGGACCTCGGCAGGCAGGTGCGGCGCCAGCCCCGGGAGCCAGCGCGCGTCCGACGCGGCCTGCCCAGCCGCGTGGGCCACCTTCGGCATCCGCACCACGAGGTCCTCGCCGAGCCGGAAGAGCACGTTGTCCGTGCCCTCCGCGTCGTCGGGCAGCGGCGTCACCGGCCGCCCGGCCCACTGCGGGCACTGGTCCTCGACGAGTCGGCGCACCAGCGCGGGAGTGGCCCGGACCTCGTCGGCGTGCATCGGCACCCGGCCACCCTAGGCGCCGACGCCTGCGACGGGCGAACCCTTTGCGTCCCGAGCGCGGGGGTCGGGAGCGGGCCAGGACCGTCGGCGCCGACGGATAGCGTTGCGGCCCGTGACCACGATCGACGACGTCAGGCAGGCCGTCCGCACCGCGAGCGAGGTGTCGCTCGACGTCGTCCTCGGGCCGATGAAGTCGGGCAAGAGCCTCGAGCTCATCTCCCTGCTGTCGCCGTTGCAGTACACGCGCGTCAGGCACCGGGTCTACCAGTCGGCCCGGCACGTGCGCGACACCGGCGTCACCTCGCGCAGCGGCGGCGTCCTCACGACGACCAAGACCCTCGCCCTCGCCGAGGCGCTCGACGCCGAGCTCGACCTCGTCGCCGTCGACGAGGTCCACATGTTCGACGTCGCCGACATCGAGGTCGTCGGCCAGCTGCTGCGTCGCGGCACGCGCGTCGTCGTCGCGGGCATCGACCTCGACCACCGCGGCGAGCTCTTCGCGCCGGTCCGGGCCCTGCTCGAGCTCGGACCCGACGCCGTGACGTACCGGCGAGCCGTGTGCGACGTGTGCCGCGACTTCAGCGCCACCCACACCCAGGTGCTGCGTGGTGGAGTGCCGTTCCTCGACCGGCTCGGCGGAGCGGGCGGATCGGGCGGATCGGGCGGCACGCAGGCCCTTCCGGACGACGGCACGTTCTCCTACGAGGCACGCTGCCGCACGTGCTTCGTCCGCCCGCGCGACTGACGGCGCTCGTCATGGCGCTCGCCATGGGCGCCCGAGGCTCCGCGGCGTCACCGGATGACGACCACGACCCCCGCGCCTGCGCGACGCTGAGCACACCGGACACGGCCACCGGCCGATGGTGGTCGTCATCCGGAACGGCGGCGCGCGGCCCGTGTCCACGGCGCACGCGACGACGCGGCCGCTGTGCGCACGTATCAGCGCGGCGCGCTCGGGCCACTGTCGGTGATGAGCCACGACGTCGTGTTCGTGCACGGCACCCCGGTGCGGGTGCCGGGCGGTGAGTGGCGCCGCGGCGAGGGCCCGAGGGTCGTCGTCCGCTTCGGTACGCCCGTCGACGCCGGACTGCGGGCGGCGCTCGCCCGCGCGGGTGTGACCGTCCGGTTCTGGTGCCCGCCGTCGGGCGCGTGCGTCGACCTGCCCGACGCGTCGGGCCCGCTCGAGGACTCCGTGCCGGGAGCCGTCGGTGCCGTCCCGTACCGGGCCGCCGACTGCACCCGCGAGGTCGTGCCTCCCTCGGTGGCCGGCCCGGACGTCGTCGACGTGGTCGTCTTCGAGCGGGCCGAGCGCGACGCGGTCGCGCGACGGCTCCGGGACGCCGGGCACCGGGTGCTCGCCCAGGACCGGAGCAAGCTGCGGGTGCAGCTCGCGGCCGGAACGACGCGGGCCGACCTCGCCGCGGTCGTCGGCGTCAAGCTCGTGACGACGCCGCGCCTGCCGCACGTCCTCGACGACCCGCTCGACACCGCCGTCGGTGCGACCCTGCCGCGGCAGGACGGTCTCGACGGCAGCGGCGTCGTCGTCGGCGTCGTCGACACCGGCCTCGACTCCGGACGCCTCGACGACCTGCACCCCGACCTGCGCGGCCGCGTGGCAGGCCTCGTCAGCCGACCGATCGACGCCAGCTGGGACGCCGTCGCGGTGCACCCCGGTGCCGACGACGGGGCGGCCGACACCAACCGCGGCCACGGGACCTTCGTCACCGGGACCGTCGTGGGCACGGGTGCGGCGAGCCAGGGGGTCAAGCACGGGGTCGCCCCCGGCGCGCGCGTCGTCGTGCAGGCCATCGAGCAGTACGTCGATGCAAAACCCCTGCAGGAGAAGGCCTTTCCGGACGGCTACTACCTGGCCGGCCGGCCCCTCGACCTGCGCGACCTCTTCGAGACGGCCGCCGGGCAGGGCGCACGGGTCCACGTCAACGCGTGGGGCGACGCCGTCGCCGGCGCGTACACCGACGACGCGCACGAGGTCGACCTCTTCCTCGCCGAGCACCCCGACCACCTCATCCTCTACGCGTCCGGCAACCTCGGCTCCGACCCCGACGCCGACCGAGCGCCCGACGGGACGACCGTCTACTCGCCCGCCTGCGCGAAGAACGTCCTCGCCGTCGGCGCGACCGAGGGTCCGACGGCGGGCGTCGGGGAGCGTCGGGGGTGGGCCGCCTTCGAGAACGCGTCCCGCCGGTATCCCAACCCCGCCGACCGCGTCGACCCGGTCAGTGGCGAGCCCGACCGCATCGCGCTGCTCACCTCGACCGGCCCGACCCCGGACGGACGCCGCAAACCCGACCTGTGCGCCCCCGGGACGAACCTCGTGGGCCTGCGCAGCCTCGTGTCGCCGGACATCGGCAACGGCATCGCTTCGCCCCAGCCGTACTACTGCTACCGGTCGGGCACGTCGATCGCCGTCGGGGTCCTCGGCGGCGGCGCAGCCCTCGTGCTCCAGGGCTGGCAGCGGACGCGTCGGCGCCCGACCGGCCTGGGGCTCAAGGCGATTCTCCTCATGGGTGCGGCGCCCGTGCTGCGACGTGGCTCGACGACCGGGCAGCGCGAGGACCCGCAGGTGTGCGGCTGGGGACGCCTCGACGTCGCCGGCTCGCTGCCCTCGGGACCCGCGCACGTGGCCTGGCTCGTCGACACCGACGCCGACGCCCTCGACACCGGTGACCGACGCGCCTGGACGCTGCGGGTGCCGCCCGGTGGAGGTGCGGTCCGGGTGGCGCTGGCCTGGTACGACGCGCCCGACCCGCGCCTCGTCGACGACCTCGACCTGGTCGTCGCCACCCCCGACGGCACGGCGTGGTGGGGCAACCACCCCGACGGTGCGCCCGGCCGACCGGACACCGTGCACACCGTCGAGGTCGTCGACCTGCCGGCCGCGGCCGAGGGGCTGTACCGCATCGAGGTCGCCGGCAGCCGTGTCATGACCGGGCCCCGCCGGTTCGCGCTCGCCGTGCGCACCCCGCGCGGCAGCCGGCTACGGCGCACATCCGGACGTATCACCCCACCGCCGTCCTGACTCTGACTCCCACGGGGGCACGGGTCCGCCCCCGTGACGGTCTGCGAGGCAGACCGGCCACGCACAAGGCAGGAGCCACATCATGGCTGAGACGAAGACAGCGCCGCGCGCCCGCCGCACCTCGGCACGCCGTCCCACGACGGCGTCCCCGGCGGCGAGCGCATCGGCAACCACCGGCGGCGCCGACGGCGCCAACGGGTCGACGGCGTCGCGCACGTCGACGGCGCTCACCCGAGGCGCGACGCGTCCGGCAGGCGGGGTCGCGCTCGACGACACCGTGCCGGCGGGCGCCGCCACGACGCCCGCCGCCCTCGGCGCCGACGTGACCGACGAGCTCGGCCGCGTCGCCCCGACGTTCGGCAACGTCCTGTCCTCGATCGGTCTCGGCGTCGCCACGTCGCAGACCGCCCTCGACAAGGGGCTCGTCGACAGCGTCAAGGCGCTCTCGGACAAGAAGGTCAAGGTCGTCACCGACGTCATCCAGACGCTCGACGACGACGGCCTGCCCGACCTCGATGCCACCGAGCTCGTCACCTCCGAGGTCTCGGTGCTCAACTTCATCACCCCGACGGTGCACGAGTGGAAGTTCGTGCGCCTCGCGATGGACCTCGAGGTCGGCGAGATCGACAACACCCAGGCCATGACGTTCAAGCGCGAGCAGGTCTCGATCGGCTCGAACGCCGTCGGCATGTTCTGGGGCTTCCTCGGCTGGTTCGACACCCACGACGAGTCGAGGACGACGACCGTCACGTCGAGCTCCGAGCAGGAGGTCGACTGGTCACAGGGGCAGGTCCGCGTCGACGCGCTCCTCGCGCCGCGCGAGGCGAACGGGTTCACCCCGCCGGCCAACGTCGACATCGGCCCGCGCCTCTACTTCTCGCAGGGGTCGGTCACCGACACGACGGCTGCCGGCGTGCGGACGCGCTCGGTCAAGGTCCGCATCAAGGTCCTCAAGGCGTCCGGCGCCGTCAACCCGAGCAAGAACCTCGTCGTCGAGGCGACCGGGCTCGGGATCAGCTTCACGACGGGTGGTGGCTTCGGCGGCAGCACCACCAACACGGACGGCGAGGTCGAGGTCACCCTCTCGCGCGTCGTCCCCGTCGGGGCCACCGTCACGCCCCGCCAGTTCCCGGTCACCGCCTCGCTGGGGCAGGTCCGCCAGAGCAGCCAGGTCACGCTCTGACGCGTCGCAGCAGCGACGCGCGGAGCCCCCACCACGAGGAGCACACCATGAGCATCATCCCGGTCGGGGCCGGTACGGCCCCGCTCGACATCCCCAACTCCGACGTCAGCGACGAGCTCGCGCGCGCCGGGACGTCCTTCGGCGACCTCGTCGCGGGCGTCGGCCAGGCCGTCGCCACGACGCAGCGCAAGCTCAACGACACCGCCGTCACGACGACGACGGCGCTCGCCGAGACCACCGTCGACGTGCTCGCGGTCCAGGAGACCGTCTACGACGACGACGGCAACATCGACGAGTCGGTGTCGCACGAGCAGCGCCTGCCGCTCATCACTTTCATCGACCCGGTCCTCTACCAGTGGAGCCAGGTGCGCCTGCAGGGCAGCTTCGTCGCCAGCGAGCTGTCGGCCGGGGCATCGAGCACCTCGACGACCACGACCGACAGCGACGGGTCGAGCCAGGGCGGCCTGTTCGTCATCCTCGGCGGCGGTCGCACCTACCTCGACTACGACCGCACGACGACGACGGGCACGAGCGAGGTGACCTCCGACGTCTCCCGCGGCCGGATCCGCATGTACTCGGAGCTGACCCCGCGGCACGACATCGGGGTGCCGAAGCCGCGCCAGGCGGTCCAAGGGCCACGCCTGGCGGTCAGTGCCGGCGAGATCATCGACATCCCCGCGGCAGGCGGCACGCCGGCCCAGCGGACGATGCAGGTGACGGTCGAGTACTTCCGCCGTGACAGCACGCCGATCGCGGGCAAGACCATCTCGATCGAGACCTCCGGCGTGCCGTTCGAGTACGTCGGCGGCGTCGACCAGACCGACGCGGACGGCACCGTGCAGATCCTGCTGCGGCGGACCTTCCTCGACGAGGCGGCGGACCGCTCGCCGGTCGAGTCGATCGTCTCGGCGCGCATCGGCATCGTCTCCAACGACACGACCGTCGTCTTCTGACGGCCGCGACCGCCATGGGCAGCAGCAGCCCGGCCGCGGAGCTCGGCGACCTCGTCGCCGGGCTCCTCGGCGCGGTCGTCGACGCGCAGGCGACGATCGACGCCGATGCGCAAACCCGCACCGACGCGTGGCTCAACGACCCCCCAGGGGACGTGCCGGTGCCACCGCCGCTCTGGTTCACCGTCGGTTCGACGGCCCTCGAGGTGCAGCTGGCGGCGCGGGTCTCCGCGACGGTGCCGGGGCGGCCGAGCCTGATCGTGCGCACCGCGAACCCGGTCGACGCGGCGCTCCTGGGCTACGAGGCCTCGACGCAGATGCGGCTCCGGGTCGTCATGGACGCCCGGCCGCGCAGCGCTCTCCCGGCCGACCCGGCCGACCCGGCCGACCCGGCCGACCCGGCCGACCCGGCCGACCCCGACCCCACCCGGCCGCGCAGCGCTCTCCCGGCCGACCCCGATCCTGTCTCTTATACACATCTGACGCTGCCGACGACGGA
>NZ_JBNDHY010000009.1:0-50479 GCF_056755315.1 Monashia sp. HAY1-2A | reverse complement strand
GATCAGCCCGTCGTCCTGCAGGATGAACCGCCACACCACGGCAACAGCGACGATGCTCGTCACGACCGGTGTGTAGAACCCCACTCGGAACGCGGTGCGGAACCGATGGATCCCGCTGTTCAACGCCAACGCGAGGGCCAGCGCCACGATCATGGTGAGCGGAATGCCGACGACCACGAAGTAGGCGGTGACGACCATCGACTTGCGGAACTGCGGATTGCCGAAGAGGTCGGTGTACTGCTGGAGGCCGACGAAGTCGACGCCCAGCGGGTCCTGAACGTCGCGGCTGGTGAAGTCGGTGAACGACATCAGGAACGAGGACACCAGTGGGACCAGCATGAAGATCGCGAATGTGAGCACGTAGGGCAACGCGAACAACCAGCCCACCAGCGCCTGCTTGCGGCGCCGCCCCTGGGACGCCTTCGTCTGATCCGTCGGGTCCGCCCGGCCAGCACCAGTGACGGTGCCGGCCGGGACCAGAGCGCGTGGCATGGTCAGCCTTGCGTGCCGATGGAGTCGGCGGTGGCCTGCAGGCTCTGCATCGTCGTGGCCGGGTCCGCTCCGGACTTCACGATCTGCTCGAGAGCGGCGTCGCCGGCGTCGCTGACCTGGCTCCAGGCTGGGATCGCCGGCGGCGCCTTGGTGTCGGTGAGCTGTTCACCGAAGACCGAGAGCACCGGGTCCTTTGCAAGCGCCGGGTCCTTCCAGGCGGTCTTCGAGGCGGGCAGGTCGCCGAGCGTCCGCTGCCACTTGACCTGGACCTCCGGCTTCATCAGCCACTGGATGAACTTCCACGCCGCGTCCTGGTTCTGGCTCTTCTTGAACACCACCAGGTCGCCTCCGCCGACGAACGAGGTTGACGACTTGTCCGTGGGGATTCGTGCCACGCCGATCTTGTCCTTGATGGCCGGTCCGCCAGCCGTGACGAGGGTGCCGAGGTAGCTCGGACCGCCGAGAATCATCGGGATCGAGCCGTTCACGAAAGCGGCGTCGGGGGCGCCTGCGCCGGTGTCGGGAGCGGTTGTGGCGATCTTCTCGGTGAAGAAGCTCTGGTAGCGCTTCATCGCGTCGACCCATGCAGGGGTGTCCAAGGTCCACTTCGTCTGGTCTGCGTTCATCAGGTCGGCGCCGGCCGACCACATGAAGGGAAGGACCGACCCGAAGGAGCTGGGGCCGCCTGCCGGAAGGTTGATCCCCCACTTGGCTCCGGCCTTGGTCTGCATCGCCTTTGCCATGGCCTTGAAGTCGGCCCAGGTGGAGGGGAACGTGGTGTAGCCGGCCTTCGCGGCGAGGTCCTTGCGGTAGTAGACCACCCGCGTGTCGACGTACCACGGGACGCCGTAGGTGGTGCCGTCGATCTGGGTGGACTTCACGGCCGACGAGAAGTTGTCGCTGGTGTCGATGGACGTCGGTGTGGGCGCGAAGGCATCGGCGAAGTCGCTCATCCACGTGGTGCCCATGTGGGCGATGTCCGGAGTCGAGCCACCGGCGATCGCGGTCTGGTACTTGTTGTGCGCTGCGTCCCACGGGATCGCCGTGACCTTGATCTTCACATCCGGGTTGAGCTTCTCGAACTCCTCGGCAAAGGCCGGCAGGGCGGCCGCCTCCTCCGCCTGGGCCCAGACGTTGAGCGTTCCCGTCGCGGGACCTGCGGCGACCGTCCCGGCCGGCGCCGGCGCCTGCGACGCCTCGCTGTTCCTGCCGCATGCCGTGAGCAGTATCGCGGCGGACACGAAGATGACCACCGCGCCCTTTGCCTTCATCTGCAACATCGATGTTTCTCCATCCATCGTCGGTGATGCTGTATGCCGTCGCGGGCGTGCCGTGACGATGTGCAGCCAGGGGGCTTCTGCAGAGGCGACGGTCCATTGACCGTGACCCTGCGTGGTCAGGGCCTCGTGGGCCGTGAGCGGCTGGCGCTGCGCCCGCTGGTCAGAGCGGACGATCGCCTTCAGCTGTCGATCCCGCGCCAGATCCGGGTCGTCGGAGGCGCCGTGCGCCGCTGCGGGATGGGCCGGACCTGACCCCGACCTGCCGTCCGGGCGCTCTCGGGCATGGAAGCCATTGCTCGCTCCTTCCGATGAGCCGTGCAAGTCAATGCGCTTAGATCCTGCCTACAAGCGTTATTTAAGCGCATTGATCACGCCGCTGACAAGAGCTCCGGCCGACCGGATTCGAGCACCCCGCCGTCCTCAGGCGACGAACATCCGCGCCCTGTCTAAGCGCATATGCTTCAGGTCAGGAGGTGCCTCTGGTGACCAAGGGTCCGACGGTGTATGACGTCGCGGAGCGAGCTGGTGTTTCGATCGCAACGGTGTCGTTCACCTTCCGGCGACCCGGGAAGGTGAAGGAGTCGACACGCGAGCTGGTCCACGCCGCCGCCCGAGAGCTCGGCTACATCCCGAGCGGCAGTGCGCGCGGGCTGGCAGGTGGTCGAACCGGCGCCCTGGGCTTGATATCACTGGACTACCGGCCAGTCGCTCCCCTCGAGCTCGCACACGTCCAAGACCCGGGAGCGACCGATCCGAACGCGGACTACCGCTTGTTCCCGCAGTTCGTGGACGAGGTCCAGCGCGGGGTCGAGCAGGAGTGTTGGCGCCGCGGGTACGCCGTCATGATCGCCGGCGCCAGGCCCTCCAACGCGGAGGCGGTGCTCACCGACATCGCAGGCCGGGTTGACGGTCTAGCCCTCTTGTTCTCCGGCATGGCGGAGCACGTGGACCTGCGCCACATCGCCGAGCGGCTGCCGGTAGTGCTCATGTCTCAGCCCGGCGATGACACGCTGAGCCGGGTCTGCGTGGACAACGCGGCAGGAATAGACGCGCTGACCGCGCACCTGGTGCAGGTACACGGCATGCGCGACCTGCGCTTCGTCGGCCCGACCTTCGACTCAGACCGCAAGGAGCGTTTCGAGGCGCTCCGAGCCGCGCTGCGGGCCGCTAAACTTCCCGTGCCCACCGAACCGATGGCCGCGGCCGGCAACTATCGAGAAGCCATCGCGGATCTCGCACAGCGTCAAGCAATCCCCGACGCGTTCGTGTGCGCCAACGACGAGGTTGCGCTGGCGCTCATGGACGCCCTGAGGGAAGCCAAGATCGACGTGCCCGGGCAGGTTGCAGTGACCGGCTTCGACGGGGTCGTCGCCGGGCGACTGATCTCCCCACAGCTCACCACCGTCCGCCAGCCGATGGAGGCCATGGGGGCGACGGTGGTGCGACTCCTCATCGACCGCATCGAACAACCCGAGACCCCAACGGCGTCCGATATCCTGCCCGTCCAGCTCGTTCTCCGGGAAAGCTGCGGTTGCCCTCCCCAACAGCCACGTCCCGTCTGACCCTCAGAGATCCGGATCATGAGCTGATTCGGTCGGCCCCCGCTGACCGCGGGGGCCCCCTCAACACGTTGACATGTCGAGACTTTCGGTTGGTGTTCGGACACGTCGATCAGCACACGCCGCGGAGAACAGAACGCGACCATGCCGGTTGGCCTCGGAGTCGAGACCAACCGGCTGCAGGTCGCAACAGGTCAGGCGTGCGTGCCTGACGACACCTCGTCCTGAGTGAGGACGAGACGGTCGCCGTCCCAGCTGACGGCGTACGGGTCCGTGATCTCGCCGACGAACTGACCGTCGGACTCGTTGCGGAAGGCGAGGAACTTCGTCTCGCCGGTCTCGCGGTCGTCGATGAACTTGCCGACATAGAGCGTCGGGTCGTCGATCAGGCGGGCCCCCGCGATGTCGTACGGCCCGAGCGGCGACTTCGCCGAGGCGATCCACACCCCGCCCGGTGTCCCCGTCGCCTTGGTGGCCTCCGAGGCGTCGCCGGCCAGGCAGTTGAAGAGCAGCACCTCGCGGCCGTCGACGACGTGGGTCTGGAAGACCTCGAGCTGCCCGAACCCCTGCCCCGGTTCCGAGAGCGGCTCCCGCAGCTCCCAGGTCTCGAGGTCTGCCGACCACGCGTGTCCGACGACGCCCCGGTCGACCGTGTCCGACGGGTCGCCCGCCGGCCCCTGAGCCGACCGTGCCGTGATGAGCATGTGCCACCCGTCGCCGTCGGGGTCGGCGAACACCCACGGGTCGCGGAACGCCTCGTCGTGCCAGTGCCCGTCGGAGAACTTCTCGTACCACCGCGGGTCGGCCGACAGCACCGGACCCGGCGCCTTGTCCCATGTGAGCAGGTCGGTCGACGTCGCATACCCGATCGACTGGACGTTGGCGCCGGTCCCCGCTACCGCAGTCGACCCGGTGTAGAACATGAACCACCGGCCGTCCGGATGCCGCACCACCGACCCGGTCCACGTCGCGAGGTCGTCGAACGCCGGCGCGTCCGAGCGCACGAGCGCATCGACGACGCGTTCCCAGTGGACCAGGTCGGAGGACACCGCGTGCCCCACGGACGCCCGGTAGTGCCGGGCGTCCGGGTCACGCAGCGAGCGTGAGGCGTAGAGGAAGAAGAGGTGGTAGTCCGACCCGTCGTCGACGAGCCAGAAGTCCCACACCCACGCCTCGGGAAGCTTGAACACGATCAGCCTTTCACGCCACTGCTGGCGATGGAGTTGATGAACGAACGCTGGAAGGCGATGAAGAGGACGAGGACGGGAGCGGTGATCATCGACGCGTACGCCATGATCTGCCCCCACGAGGTGTTGAG
This sequence comes from Monashia sp. HAY1-2A, assembly GCF_056755315.1. Classification (NCBI taxonomy): domain Bacteria; kingdom Bacillati; phylum Actinomycetota; class Actinomycetes; order Micrococcales; family Intrasporangiaceae; genus Intrasporangium; species Monashia sp. HAY1-2A. The sequence continues at coordinate 45,830 of NZ_JBNDHY010000009.1, read as the reverse complement.
CTGCTTGAAGTAGTCGATACCCACCATGACCGGTCGCAGCTCCTCGGACTGCACCGACATGAGCGGCCACAGGTACTGGTTCCACGTCGGCAGGAAGGTGAGGATCGCGACGGTCGCGACGGCCGGGCCGGCGAGCGGCATGACGATGCTGCGGTAGATCCGGAACCACCCTGCGCCGTCGACCTTGGCCGCCTCGTCCAGCTCCTTGGGGATGGAGTCGAAGTACTGGTAGAAGAGGAAGATCGAGAACGCGTTGGCGACGAACGGGATGATCTGCACCTGGTAGGTGTCGAGCCAGCCCTCGCTGATCCCGTCGGGCCCGAGGAATGGCAGCTTGTTGACCCACCACAGCAGCGGCAGGGCCAGCGTCTCGAACGGCACGATGAGCGTCGCGAGGATCAGACCCAGGACGAGCCCGCTGCCCTTGAACCGGATCCGGGCCAGCGCGAACGCGGCCATCGAGTTGACGACGACCCCGAGGACGACCGTCACGACGGTGATGATGACCGAGTTGATCATGAACTGCGCGAACGGAACTCGTCCGAACACGCCGTTGTAGTTGTCGAGCGAGATGTCCCCGGTGGGCAGGAACGCCTTGATGCTGCCGAGGTCGCTGAAGATCTGCAGGTCCGGCTTGAAGCTGCTGACGAACATGAAGAGCAGGGGCAGCCCGAACACGAGGCAGAGCACGATGCGGCCGAGGAGCGCGAGCAGCCAGCGTGGGCCGAGTGGCCGCTCGCGCCGCCCACGGTGTGTCTCGGGGGCGGTCGGCTCAGCGATGTCGAGCCGACCCCCGGTGCGGGTCGAGGCGGTCGTGGCACTCATCGGACGACGTCCTTGTCTCGGGTGAAGTAGCGCTGGACGAGGGTGACGGCCAGCACGAGCACGAAGAACACGAGTGAGATCGTCGAGGCGTAACCGGTCTGCTGCTGCTGGAACCCGGTGCGCACCGCCATGAGCACGACCGTCGACGTCGAGTCGAGCGGACCGCCCTGGGTCATGATGTTGACCTGGGTGAAGAGCGCGAACGCCGCGATCGTGATCGTGATGAGGATGAACGTCCGCGTCTGCCGCAGGCCGGGCCACGTGACGAAGCGGAACTTCTGCCACGTGCCGGCCCCGTCGAGCTCGGCCGCCTCGTAGAGGTCGGCCGGGATCGTCTGCAGCCCGGAGAGCCAGATGACCATGTGGAAGCCCATCGCCTGCCACGCCGACATGAGGATGATGGCGATGAGCGCCGTCTTCGGGTCGCCGAGCCAGTCCGGCCCGACGATCCCGAACTTGAGCAGCACCTGGTTGATGAGGCCGTTCTTCTGGTACATGAACAGCCACAGCATCGACACGACGACCATCGAGGTCACCACCGGCAGGAAGTAGACGGTCCGGAAGAAGTTGACCCCACGCATCTTCACGTTGACGAGCAGCGCAAGACCGAGCGCGCACGCCGACTGCACCGGCACGATGACGGCGGCGAAGATGATCGTGTTGCGCAGCGACGCCCAGAACGTCTCGTCCTCGAAGAGCCGGACGAAGTTGTCGACCCCGATGAACTCCGCCGGCCGTGGGCTGATCAGCCGCGCGTTGGTGAACGCGAGACCGAAGGTCAGCCCGATCGGCACGAGGAGGAACGTGGTCAGCAGGACCGCCGCCGGCGCCAGCATGAGCAGCGCCGTCGTCGTCGACGAGCGGGAACCTTGGAGTGGCTTGCTCTTTCGCGTGGTGACGGCCGAGGCCTTCTCAGTCGCAGTGATGGTCGTCATCGTCCATCTCCTTTCGTGGAGGGTCGAGGATGGATGCCGCCGAACGGGCGCACGTCTGGGCGTGTCGAGCGCACCCGCCCGGCGGCATCCGGCTCGTCACCAGCTCACTGGAAGTACCCGTTGGACTTCTGGTTGGCGTCGATGTCCTTGACTGCCTGGTCGAGCGCCTGCTTGGGGTCGGCACCGTTGAGGATGTCCTGGGCGGTCTTGGTGAACTCCGTTGCGATGAACGGGTATCCGGGGGTCACGGGGCGCAGCACGGCGAACTTCTTGGCGTAGTCGAGGAACACCTGGTTCTCGCCGCCCTGCTCGTAACCCTTGACCTGGGCGGCCGCGGCGTCGGTCGCCGGGATGTTGTTCGTGTCGCGGGCGACGCTCGCGACGTACTTGTCCTGCGCCGCGAACTTCATGTAGTCCATGGCTCCGGCCGGGTCGGAGCAGTTCGTCGAGACGCCCCACTGCCACGAGCCGCCACCGATCTTCGGGCCGTTGCCGAGGTCCGGCGGCGGGAGGAAGAGGGTGTCCTTGCCGAACGCCTTGCGTGCGTCGACGGCGGTCCACGTGCCGTTGTAGAGCATCGCGGACTTGCCGTTGATGAAGTCCTTGGCCGGGTCGGCACCCGACTTGAGCGGCACGAGCCCGTCGGTCACGAGGCTACGGAACCACTTGGCCCACTCGACCGCCTTGGGCCCGTTGAGCGCACCCTCGGCCGACTTGTAGTCGGTGCGGTTGATGAGGTCACCGCCGAAGCTCTGCAGCATCGGCGAGTACGCGTAGGGCCACCACTCACCGGTGAAGCTCGTCGCGATGTCGAGCGGGTTCTGGAAGTCGCCCGAGGCCTTGATCTTCTTGAGGGCCGCCTCGAACTCGTCCTTGGTCCAGGGCTGGTCGACCGTCGGGACGCGGATGCCGTACTTGTCGAGGATCGTCTTGCGCGTGACCATGACGAGCGCGACGTCGTAGTAGCCGTACGAGTACGTCTTGTTGTCGTACTTGCCGATGACGGTCGGGAGGAACTTCGACAGCGTCGAGTCGAGGCCCTCGAGCGGCGCGAGGTAGCCGGCCCAGGCCCAGTTGGGCACGTTCGGGCCGTCGATGTCGAGGATGCACGGCAGCTTCTTGGACGCGGCTGCCGCTACGACCGACTGGTTGTAGGAGTCCTGCGGGAAGGCCTGGATCTTGACCTTGTACTTCTTCTGGCTCGCGTTGTAGTCGTTGACGATCTGCGTGATCGCCGCGAGCTCGCCCTTGTTGCCGGCGTTGTGGGTCCACATCGTCAGCTCACCGCCGCCGGCGCCGCCGGAGGAGGAGCTGCTGCCGCCCTTGGAGCAGGCGGCCATCGTGAGGGGCAGCGTGACCGCGAGAAGTCCGACGGCAACGCGCGTGGTGGTCGAGGTGAGCTTCATTGGTTCCTCCGGGTCGTCAAAAGGTCTCTTCTGCTAAAACCTTTCAGCCCGAGACCGTAGTGGATGACGAGCACCGCGCACAAGACTTTGCTAAAACCTTTCCACCAGCACGCACGGCGCCTGAGAGACCTACCCTGGGGTACGCTCCCAGCAGGCGCCCGTTGAGGAGCCCACACGGCATGGCACAGGCACACGGACGACACGGAAGGGATGGCGCCGTGAACAGACGAGCGACGCTGGCCGACGTCGCCGAGCGCGCGGGGATGTCGAAGACGGCCGTGAGCCTCGTGCTCAACAACCGCCCCGGCTCACGCCTGTCCGCCGACGCCGTGGCCCGCATCCACAAGGCCGCCCGCGAGCTCAACTACCGCCCCAACCCGGCCGCCCGCTCCCTTCGCCTGGGCAAGACCGGCACCTTCGGCTTCATCTCCGACGACGTGACGGTGACCCGCTTCGCATCGGCCATGATCAGAGGGCTGCTCGACGTCGCCGACGACCATGACCAGGGCCTGCTCATCGCCGAGACGTTCAAGCACCCCAAGCAGCTCGACAAGGCACTGGCGTTCATGATCGACCGCCAGGTCGACGGGCTCGTCTTCGGCGCCGTCGCGGCTCGTCTCATCGACCTGCCGACGCTCCCCCAGGGCCTGCCCGCCGTGACGGTCAACTGCGTCAGCCCGACCGTTCCGGCCTCCATCCTGCCTGACGAGGAGAAGGCAGGGTATGCCGTCGTCCGCGAGCTCCTCGACGCCGGCCATCGCGACGGCATCGCCATCATCGGCAACGCACCCGTCGCCCGCGTCACCCCACGGGTCTCGGTGACGATCGGCCACCGCTTCGACGGGATCCACCGAGCGCTCGACGAGGTCGGGGTCACGCCGGTCGCGATCGCCGACATGGAGGAGTGGGAGCCGTGGAACGCCTATGACGCCACCAAGCGTCTCCTCGAGTCCGGCGCGCCGATCACCGCCGCGCTGTGCCTCAACGACCGCGTCGCGTTCGGCGTCCAGCAGGCGCTGGCCGAGCACGGTCTGCGCGTGCCCGACGACGTGTCCATCGCCTCGTTCGACGACGACGAGATCGCGTCGTACATGCGGCCGGCGTTGACGACCGCCCGGCTGCCCTACGAACAGATGGGTCAGCGGGCCATGGAGCTGCTTCTCGCCGACGACGAACCTGCCGGGGTGCACCTCCTCGAGATGCCCCTCCAGGTGCGCGCCTCCATCCGCCCGCTGACCTGATCGGGCCCGAGTCACCGCTTGCGCGGCTTCTTGACCTGGCCGCTCTTGGCAGGAGATGGCGCTCGACCCTTCTTGGCAGGCGTGCGGGTGTGGCCCTTCTTGCCGGCCTTGCCGGTCGCGCCGGGCTTGCTGGCGCGGTTGGTCGGGCCGTCCTCGCCGGCCCCGTCACCCTCGCGGTGTCGGTCGTCCCCCTCGCCTTCCTGGTCGTCCTCGTCGTCCTCGTCGTCCGCATCGCCCGACTCGTCGTCGGGCAGCACCTTGTCGATCAGCTCGCGGGCCTTGTCCGCGACGGTGCCGGCGACCGACTCCGCCACGTCGGTCACCTTCTCGACCTTCTCCTCGACGGCCTCGACCACGTGCTCCACCTTGTGCTCCACGACGTCGGTCGCCACGGCCTGCACCGCCTTGCCGGCGCCCTCGACGGCCACCTCGACGAGGCTGGGGCCACCCCGGGCCTCGAGGTCGAGGCGGTTCGTGGCCTCGGCGAAGCGCAGGTAGGTGTCGACGCTGCTGACCACGATGCGCGCGTCGAGGGTCAGCAGCTCGATGCCCAGGACGGAGACGCGCACGTACGCGTCGATGACGAGACCCTTGCCCAGGATGATCTCGATGACGTCGGCGAGCCCGCTCGGCGCAGGGCGTGCCATGTACCCCGATCCACGCTCTGGCATCACGGCTCCCTCGTGAGGTGACAGCGTTCAGGCGCCCGCGGTGGCTCCCCGCGGGCAGGCGGGTGCCCGGGCACGGCAGCACCGCCCCCGCCGGATGCGGATGTGCCGTCGGATGTGCCGTTGGAAAGTGCGAGCCGTCACGCCCCCTCCGCGTGGCGGTCCGATGCGTCAGGTGCCGGTCGCTCCGGGCCCGGGCACCGACAGCCGGTCACCCACGGCGTCCGCGCGCACCGACGAGCGGGCCGTCCGGACCGCACCGGTCACCGGCTTCAGAGCCTCGGCGGCCGGCTTCGCGAGGCGGGCCAGCACCTTGGCCCACTCGGGGAACAACCTCGGCACGGCCACCGCGGCCGCGACAGCCGCAGCACCTGCGAGAACGAGACCCTTCTTCACGCCGCCTCCTCACGTAACCCCGAGTGTGAGCTCGTCATGCGCGGGCGACTTTCTTCCTGGCCCTGCGAGACTTCTTGGCCGCGTCCTTCTTGGCACCCTTCAGCGCCTTTGTCGCGTCCTTCTTCCCCCGCCTCAGCAGCTTCCCGGCCTCCTCGGCCGGATGCCGCGCAGCCCGCGGCAGGGCCAGCAGGGCCCCCAGCGAGGCGAGCCGGCGCGCCAGCATGAGGACCGGTATGCCGAGCGGCAGCAGCAGGACGGTCACGCACAGCAGCACGCCGACGAGACCGACGACCCCCGAGAGTATCCAGACAACACCAGCAGCCAGCCAACGGAGCGGTTTCATCATCGTCTCCCTTCGAGCGCCACAGCGCTCCCGGGGCTGACATACCCAGAACGCGAGATCTGCAGCGGAACTCGCGTCATGCGCGCAAAGGACGGACGTGTCGAAGATCACCGGTTTCGGGTACGTCCAGCATGCGACGTCTCGGGGGCTGTGACGTCGTGACCCGGCCCCATCCCCTCTTCCAAGGAGCCCGCGATGAGCGAAACGCACAGCGACATGCAGACCCGCCCGCCAGCCGCGAGCACGACCGCCGGCGGCGCGGGCGGAGGGGCGCTGTCCCCCCTGGTCACCGAGCAGGGCAGGACGACCATCGCCGACACCGTCGTGGCCAAGATCGCCGGAATCGCGGCGCGCGAGGTCTCCGGCGTCCACGCCCTCGGCGGCGGTGCCGCCCGCGCCGTCGGTGCCCTCCGCGAGCGCATCCCCGGTGGCCGCACCAACCACTCGATGGGGGTCTCGGTCGAGGTGGGTGAACGACAGGCCGCCGTCGACCTGCAGCTCGTCGCCGACTACGGCGTCTCCATCGCCGACCTCGCCCAGGGCATCCGCCGCAACGTCATCACCGCTGTCGAGCGCATGACGAGTCTCGAGGTGACCGAGGTGAACATCGAGGTCCAGGACGTCTTCCTCGAGAGCGACGGCTCGACCGACGACGAGGCGCAGGGGCAGCAGAGCGAGCCCCGCGTCCAGTGACCGGAGACCCGGACGTGCCCGGCGAACCCGCGGCCCCCGAGACGGCCGACGCCGTGCGTGCGGCGGTGCTCGCCGTGCCCGGCGTCGCCGGCCTGCACGGGGGCGCGTTCGGCGAGGTGGCCACCCACTACCCAGGTCGCAGCGTCCCGGGCGTCCAGGTTCGTCCGCAGAGCACCACGGTGCACGTCGTCCTGGACTGGGGTGTCCCCGCGCAGACGACGGCGACCCTGGTCCGTGCGGCCGTCACGGGGATCACCCACACGCCCGTCGACGTGGTCGTCGCCGACGTCACCGCTCCGGGCGAGACCTCCGAGACCTCCGAGACCTCCGAGACCTCCGCGACCTCCGCGACGGCGGCGACGGCCCCGGCGCAGGAGCCCTGATGCCTCCCGGCGGGCCCGCCGACCCGACCGCGCGCGCCGAGTGGGTTCGGCAGCGGCGGCGGGCGGCGGCCGCCCACCACCCCGACCGGGGCGGTGAGGTCGACACCTATCTGTCGGCGCTGGCCGCCGTCGACGCGGCCTTCGGTCTCGTGGACGAGCCGACGGGGTCGGCCGGATCGGCCGGACGCCCCCGGCGCGCCGGAGACTCGACGTCCCCGGCACCCGAGGTCGTGGTGCGACGTACCTGGCGAGGGTCACGGATGCGCCTGACCCGCCGGAGGCGTCGCCTCATGAGAACGGTCCGCACCCGGCTGCCGCGCTCCTTCCCGGGGTCCGGCCGCCGCACCACAGACATCTGAACCGCCCGTCGACCCGTCGCCGGACCGGCCGACCGTCAAAGGAGATCGGTATGCCAAGCTCAACGATCGGACTGCTCGCCGGCCTGCTGCTCGGGGTCGCGGCCGCAGCGGGAGGCTTCACCGGCTTCCTCATCGCCCTCGTCCTCGGCGCTGTCGGCTTCCTCGTCGGTGGCCAGCTCAACGGCGAGCTCGACCTGTCGAGGATGATGGGTGGGCGTCGCCGTGAATGAGGAGAGCTCCTCCGCGGCCTCGGGCAGTACGGCGACCGCCACGGCGACGCCGACGCTGCCGGAACCCGCGGAGCGGGGCCGCCTCGACATCGCCGAGCAGGTCGTCGAGCGCATCGCCGCCATCGCCGCCTGCGAGGTGCCCGGAGTCCGCAGAGTCGGTACCGGGCTCGACGGCGTCGTCGGACGGCAGTACCCCAAGGCCAAGGCCGAGGTGGCCGGGGGCCATGCCCGCGTTCACCTGGACATCGCGGTCACCTGGCCCTCGCCGCTCGGACGTACGGCGGCTGCCGTGCGGGACCGGGTCCGCGAACAGCTGACGTCCCTCGTGGGCCTGAGCGTCGACGCCGTCGACGTGACGGTTGCGACCGTCCCGCCCCCTGCCCGGTCCGACCAGAGGAGGGTCCAGTGAGCGCAGACGTGTCCACCCCGACGCCGAGAAGCCGCAGCGAGCGACCTCTGCCGGCGGCCAAGCTGCCCCGCAGCACCGGCGGCATCGCGGCCCTCGGGATCCTGCTCGCGCTCCTGGCGACGGCAGTCGGTGTCCTCGCGGTGCGCGACGCCCTCGCCTACGGCGGGGTGCTCCGGTCCGAACCGCTGCTCCATCCGCTCGCGAACACGCTGCAGGGCCTGCGACCGGGGGCGTGGACGGTCGTCCTCGGCGTCGTCCTGGCCCTCGTCGGTCTGGCGCTGCTGGTCAGGGCGCTGCGTCCGTCGGCCCCGAAGGTCGTTCCCGTCGTCGCCCGCAGCGGCGTCTTCCTGCGTCCGCGCGACGTGAGCCGCCTCGTCGAGACCGCGGTCGAGAGCGTGGACGGCGTGCTCGGCGTGCGCTCGTCGGCGACGCCACGGCGCGTGTCGCTCGTCATCCGCTCGACCGGTGACCAGGGCGTGACCGAGCGCGTCCGTGAGGTGGCCACGGACCGGCTGCAGCCTCTCGCGAAGCAGCCGACGGTGCACATCCGCACGGAGGGGGCCAACCGATGACGCGCGCGACCCTCGCCTTCGACCGGGTCATGACGGCGCTGGTCGGACTGGTGCTCCTTGCCCTCGGAGTACTCGGGATCCTCTGGTGGGCAGGCCGACTCGGCTCCGCGCCGACCGAGCTCGACCTCGGCGGCATCCGAGGGTGGCCCCGGCAGCAGTGGTGGCCGTGGGTGCTCGGCGCGGCCGGTGTCGTCCTGGCCCTCATCGGCCTGCGCTGGCTGTTCTCCCACCTGCCCCGCGGCGGCGTCAGCCACCTGACGCTGCCCGGCTCGGGCGCGCAGGGCAGGCTCCTCGTGGCCGCCGGCCCTGTCGTCGACGCCGCTGCCAGTGCGCTGGCCGACACCCCGGGTGTTCGTTCGGCCCGGGGGCGCATCGACCACGACCGCGGTCAGATCGTCGCCCACTTCGACGCGACCATCGAGCGCGGTGCCGACCTGCGCCGGGTCGCCGCCGCCGCGGACGAGGTCACGGGCCAGCTGCAGTCGGCTCTCGAGCGTCGGGACCTGACCTCCCGCGTCATGCTCCGGACCGCCGGTGGCAACCGCCCGATGCCCCGCGTGTACTGAGGTGTCCTGGGCTACAACAGCCTGCCGAGCGGCCCGAGGTCGAGGTTGAGGTCGTCGGTCGTCAGACCGTACCGCTCCTTGAGCTCGTCCATGGCCTGCTCGAGGTGCATGAGCCCGAGGCCGAGCCCCTCGACCTGCTCGTCGGTGAGGTCGCCCTCCTCGACGCGGCGCAGCGCCTGCTTCTCCATGAGCTGGCGGATGAGCTCGACGATGGTGAGCACGAGCTTGAGCAGGTCCCGGGCCACCGCCTCGGAGTCGGTCTCCAGACGCTGAGGCAGGAGGGCGTGCGGCAGGGGTAGGTCGGGGATGGGGTTCGAGCCCGCGCCGTGGTGACCGTGCGGGCCGCTCCGACCCTCCGGCACCGCGTCGTCCCAAGGAGATCCGCTCACGTGCGCCCCGCCTCCCGGTCGCGCTCCATCTCGGCCCGGATTGTCGTCACCAGGAGGTGCAGACGGATCTCCACGAGGTCGACACCGGCGAGCGACACCACGACGTCGCCGGCGACCACGACCCCGGTACCGAGCAGCCGGTCGAGCAGGTCGACGAGTGCGACCGGAGCCAGCTCGCGCGTCGGTCGCTGCGGCCGCGGCTGCCCGCCACCGACCTGGGCCGCACCTTGGGAGTGGAGGGTCGTCACGGGTCGTCGACCATCGCGAACGAGTACGGGGGCCAGGGGCCGCGTCCGTCGAGCACCACGTCGGGGTGGCGCTGCGCCAGGTCGGCCAGCGTCGCCTCGAACGTCTCGATGTCGTCGTCGCGGACGAGGTAGGCGGCGTTGAGCACCATGGTGCCCTGGTGACCCGAGAGCCGTGGGTCCTGGCCGGGGAGGCGACGGCTGGCCCGGGCCCGCTGCGCGAGCGCCTCGTCGACGGTGTGCGCCGTCGCGGCCGCCTGCTCGTCCGCGTCAGCGCGACGCATCGTCTCGGCCTTCTTGCGCCGGAGGTACTCCGCGCCGGTCAGACGAGCGGGTTCCCCTGTGCCCTCGGACGACTCGGGCCGGGTCAGCACCTTGACGCTCCACTCGACACAGCCCTCGACCCGGTCCAGGGCCGTCGTGAGCGGCTCGTACCACTGCCGCAGCCGGGCACGCACGGCGTTGTCGTCGAAGCAGATGGTCGCGAACCGCAGGGGGGCCGTGGGCGCCCACTCGGCCGCCGCGTGGATGACGGCGTCGTGCGCCCTGACGGTGGACTCCAGCCAGCCGAGGTCCTCGAGGTTGCGCCGCAGCGCGGCCTCGCCGAAGGCGGCCATCGGGACGGTGCTGACGACGGCGGCGAGGTCCTCGTAGGCGACGAGCTCGACGTCTCGTCCGCCGATCCCCTGCACCTGTGCCAGCGCGTCCTCGGGCAGGGCCCGGCAGACCGCGTAGAGGTACCGTCCGGAGTCGCGGATGAGCTCACCGGTCGCCTCACCGGTCGCCTCATCGGTCGCCTCACCGGTCGCCTCGGCGGTCGGGAGGTCGGGCTCCTGCGACGTCGTCATCGCCATCTCACGTCTCCCTCAGGACGACGTCCCGCGCGAGCGCCGCCGGCCGGCGTCGGCGTCGGCCTCATCGTCCGTGGTCTCAGTGGTGTCCGACGCGTCGGACTCCGTGTCGTCGGAGGCGTCCCCATCCGATGCGTCGCGGCCCTCGAGCTGGGCGATCCGTTCGCGCAGCAGCCGGTTCTCCTCGTCGAGGCCGCGCTCGCGAACGGTGAGCATCGGGTCGTGGCGCCACCAGTCGATCCCCATCTCGTTGGCCTTGTCGACGGAGACGACGAGCAGCCGAAGCTTGATGGTGAGCAGCTCGATGTCGAGGAGGTTCACCCGGATGTCACCGGCGATGATGATGCCCTTGTCGAGCACCCGCTCGAGGATGTCGGCGAGGGTCGCCGGCTGGGTGCCGCCCGTCGGACCCGTCTGGGCGGCGTAGTACTGCCGGGGCGCGGGTCCGTTGGCCGAACGCGCCGCGGCCGGCGCCCGGGATGCGGACGCCGGGTCGGTCGTGCTCTCCGTCATCCGCGGTCCTCCCCGGCATCGCCACGCACGTAGCGCGCGGTGCGCTCGTAGCCGACGAGCTCACCCGACGCGTCGAGGGACACCTCGTACACGGCGAGGACGTCGGTGGTGCTGGGGATGCGCTGCATCTCGAGAACCTCGACCTCCACGTGCCACTCGCCGTCCACCCGACGGATGCCGACGATGCCCTCGAACTCCTTGCCCGTCAGCTCCGCCAGCTCGAGCGCGGCCAACCGAGCGGCCCGCCGCCCGCTGATCCGCGGGTGCGGGTGGTGCCCACCGCCGTCGTGGTGCTCGTCATGGTGCTCGTCACGGTGCGCGCCATGGTGCGCGCCGGCCGGTGCCTTGGCAGCCTTGGCGGAGGGCCGGCGTCCGGTGCTGCCGCTCCTGCGCTGCGACTCGTCGCTGCCCTGGTCCGTGTCAGCCATGGCGTGTCCTCTCCTGGGCCTCCATCAGCCGGTCGATGAGCTCATCCTCTCGCGCCGTGGCGGTGGCGTCGTCGATCTCGCCGGCCTCGCGGAGGCGGTCGATCTCCTCGAGCTCGCTGCGGATGGTCGCGGGGTCATAGTAGATCTCCTCGGCCTGGTGGAGGATCTGCTCGGCCACCGCGGTCAGGCCCCGCAGCGGTGCGAGCGGAAGAGTGAGGATGCCGCTGATCAGGCCCATGGTCGTTCCTCGACGAAGTCGTAGGGGGCGAGGGGCCCGAGCAGCCGCAGGCTGAGGCGCTCGTGCACCGACTCCGCGAGCTCCTCCAGCACGTCGATGAGCTCGCCCATCCGACTCTCCTCCACGAGCAGGGCCACGTCGAGGACCTGGGTGGCCGAGGGAGGGGTCCGGACGAGGTGCTCCACGGCCAGGGGCACGACGACGTCGAGCACCATGTCGGCGTCCTGCGCGCTGCGCTGCTCGAGACCCCTGGCCACGAGCTCGCCCAGTCGCACGCGCTCACGGTAGGACGCCTCCTCGGGCACCCCGCGCGTCCGCTCCCGCAGCTCGCGGATCTCGGGGTCGCCGGTGATGAGGTCGGTGAGGGCCGCCTCCTCCACGGGGCTGACGCGGAGGTTGAACTGACGCCGGCCGCGCAGGCTCTCGAGCAGCGCGACGAGGTGCTCCTCGTTGGACGCCATGAGCTCGGCCACGACCGTGTCCGGGTCCGGGAGCACCGACCCGAAGCGGACCGGGGCCACCGGGCCGACCTTCGCCAAGGCGTCGAGGACTGCCTGGTAGGCGAGGAGGTCGGCCCGGCGCCCCAGTCTGCGGTCCCCGTCGACGGGCGACACCGCCGCGGCGAGGTCGCCGGACCGGACGAACTGCACCCGCTGCCCGTCCACCCCGGTCAGGTCCTGACCGCCGTCGTGGCGCTGCAGGTCTGCTGCCGGCAGGACGCCGTAGACGACCAACGCCTGGTCCATGTCGACCTCGATGGACGGGTCGTCACCCACGACTGCACCCATGGGGTCCACGGGCCGTCAGCGGGCCGACGAGGAGGACTTCTTGGCGGGTCGGCGTTCCTCGTCGTGGCTGTTCTCCTCGTCGTTGTCGTCGTCGCCCCGGGTCAGGGCACGCTTGACGCCCTCCACCGCGCCTCGGGTCTTGCCGGTCGCGCCGCTGCGCTGCATGTCGTGGACCATCTCACCGAGGTCCTTCCCGCCCTTCTCGTAGAGGTCGAGGCGGTTGGTCGCCTCGGCGAAGCGCAGGTACGTGTCGACGCTCGCGATGACGATCCGTGCGTCGACGGTCAGCAGCTCGATGCCGACCAACGAGACCCGGATGTACACATCGATGACGATGCCCTTGTCGAGGATGATGTCGATGACGTCGGCGAGCCCACTAGGAGCGGGGCGCGCCAAGTAGCCACCTCCACCGCCGCCTCGGCGCTGTGTCTGCACGGTCATGCTGGACCTCCTGGGTCGAGGGTGTCGGCTGGTTGCTCAGTGCGCGGAGCGGCGCCGCGCGGCTCGCTTCTTGGGTGCTGGAGGCTCCTCCTCGGGCTCCTCGTCCACGGGCTCGTCATCGAGCGCCTCGTCGTCCGACTCGTCGGACGTGTCGTCGTAGGCCTCCTCGTCGTAGGCGTCCTCCTCGGTGTCCGCCTCGGCTTCGGTGTCCTCGTCGGTGTCCTCATCGAGGTCGGTGTCCTCCTCGGACTCCTCGAGGTCCTCGTCGGCGTAGTCCTCGTCGGAGCTGCCCTCGTCCGCATCTGCGGCCGAGTCCTCGTCCTCCACGCTCTCGTCCTCGGTGTCGTCCTCGTTCTCGTCCTCGTAGTCCTCGTCGTACTCCTCGTCGCCGCCACCGGACTCGTCGTCGAGGTCGTCGACGTCCTCGGCGGTATCCTCGCCCTCCTCGTCGTACTCGTCCTCGGGCTCGTCACCGGCCTCCTCCTCGGGCTCGTCACCGGCCTCCTCCTCGGACTCGTCACCGACGGCCTGGTCCTCGTCGGAGTCCTCCGCGCCGAGGTCCTCGTCCTCGGAGCCCTCGTCCTCGGAGCCCTCGTCCTCGTAGCCCTCGGCCTCGTCGGAGCCCTGCTCGTCGGAACCTTCCTCCTCGGTGCCCTGCTCTGCGCCCTGCTCGTCGGCCTCGCGCTCCCCGGCCTCCTGCTCCATCGCGTCCTCGTGCGACGTGACGACCTCGCCGTTCTCGATGGTGCCCCGCCAGCCCTCGACGGCGTCGGGGTCCAGGATGGTGCGGGTCATGACGTGTCGCTGGAAGTGCTTGAGCTCCAAGCGGGCCCGTCGGCCCTGCGCGCGCCAGAGGTTGCCCGTGCGCTCGAACAGGCCCTGGGGGTAGTACTCGAGCACGACGATGATCCGCGTCAGGTTCGGTGCCAGCTCGTGGAACGTCACGGCTCCGTCGACATGTCCCTTCTTGCCCTTGGAGCGCCACACGATCTGCTCGTCGGGGACCTGCTCGAGGATGGTCGCCTCCCACTCACGGTGCGACCAGAAGATCTGCGCCTTCCACTCGATCTTGTTGTCCTCGGCGGCATCGACGTTCTCGACCTTCTTCATGAAGGTCGGGAAGGCGCCGAACTCGGTCCACTGGTTGTAGGCCACCCGCAGCGGGACGCCGACGTCGACCTGCTCGATGATGTTGGTCGACTTCGTGGCCTTCGAGCCCCCGCCGGAGCCGGAGCCTGAGTCGCCGCCCAGACCGGGCAGTGCCTCGGTGACCTTGTCCTTCACCCCGGACACCGCGCCCTTGAGCATTCCCATGATCGGGCTCTGGCCCTTGAGCGCAGAGGTCCCGCCGCCCACTGCTGCCTTGACCGAGGGGTTGCCGCTGGCCATGCCCTCGAGCCGGTCGGTCAGGCCGCTCACCCGGTGTCCCAGCGAGCCCATGGCCCGCTCGCCGAGGACCTTCAACAGGCCACCGGACGCGTCCTTCAGACGCGCGCCTCCACTGCCGCTCATGGCCGTCACCGACCCTTTCCGGACGGACGCTTTGCCGCCTTCTTCGCCGAGACCTTCTTCATCGGCACCTTCTTGGCGACGCCGCGCGGTGTCGCCCGCTTGCCGGCGGCTCCGGAGCGCGAGGACTCCTCGCCCGCCGAGCCACGCGAGCCCTGGTCAGCGCTCGCCTCGGACTCGTCGGACTCCTCGGACTCCTCGGACTCCTCGGAGTCGTTCTGCTGGTCCTGCTGGTCCTGCTGGTCCTGCTCGGCCGCCTCACCCTGGTCGTCCGAGTCGGATCCCGTCAGGCCCAGTGAGCCCGTCACTCCACTGACGGCCGAGCCGACGTCGCCGGCGCCCCCGCCCTGCTCCTGCTCCTGCTCCTGCTCGGAGCCGTCCTTGGACTCTAGCGTCTTGGTCAGCTTCTCCACCCGGGACGCCATGGCGACGAGCGCAGCCTCGCGCGCCACCTCCACGAGGCGGCCGGTGAGCTGGTTCTGCAACGCCTTGAGCTGTGGGTTGCTCTCGATCAGCTTCGATCCCTGTGCCAGCAGGTCACCCCGCTGGGCAGCGAGCTTGCGCCCACCCAGCATGCCGGCCAGGGCCATGGCGAGACGGAGCTTCTTGGTGCGTCCGAGCAGGTATCCGCCCGCTACTCCGAGGACGATCTTGGTCGGTGCTGAAGACATAGATTCAAGCCGCGATGCTGCCGATCCGGCGGCACGTCGCGGCCACCTCCTTCGCAGACTGAGGTACCCGACGATGCGATTCATCTAACGGTAAAGACGCCGTGGCTCAACCGTTCCGGGCCGGCTGGGCGCCCTCGGCGGAGCCCCCGGCGGGCAGGCGTGGGCGGGCTCCCGGGACGAGTGTCGAGGGCGCCCGGGAGACCGCGTAGGCCGGCGTCTACGCGGGTTCGAGCAGGCTCACCAGCCGGCGCATCATGGACACGCTGGGGTAGGTCTCGTCGCGCATCTTCTCCATGAGGACCGCCGCGTACGCCGGCACCTCGTCCGGGAGCAGCAGCTCCTCGAGGAAGTCCATCATCGTGCTCGACGGGTAGAGGTCCTCGGCGACCTTCTCCAGCAGCAGGTCCACCAACCGGGCGCGGGCGTCGATGTCGTCTCTGTTCGCCATGGGTCTGCCTTTCGGTTCGGGCTCGCACGTGCGAGAAGGGTCGTCGCACCCCCGCCATACCCACGGCGCACGACTCTGACGCGAGCGCCGGTGGGCGGCGCAGCCCGCCGGACCGCGTGGTCCGTGGGCGTCACCGTGTGCCCTGCACCGGCTCCTGCGCGCCCTCCCGGGCAGCCTCCTGGGCCGGCTCCTGCACGACGATGGACAGCCGCCGCAGGAGGAACAGCACCATCGCGGCGAAGTCGTTGTCGGCCGTCTCGCGCTCGACCCGTTCCCAGTCGACCTGCTCGCGCAGCGCCCGCAGGACGGGCAGCAGCTGGGCCACGTCGCAGTAGTGCTCGTCGAGGGCCGCGAGCTTGTGAACGACGAGCTCGGTGGCCTCGAGCACCGGCATCCGGACCGACAGCACCTCCATCGGCGTCGCGCGCTCGACCTCGTCGCGGTGGACGGGGCCACCGACCGGGCCGTGGATGATGTCGACCATCGCTCCGTCGGTGAAGACCTTGAAGAGCCAGTCCTCCGGCGGCTGCACGACCTCGAAGTCGTGCTCGGCGAGGTACTGCGCCACCTGGTCGGCATCCTCCTCGGCGACGAGGAAGTCGACGTCGTGCGCCGGCTCCGGTCCCCCGCGGGCCCACGCGGCATAGCCACCCATGAGCGCGAACGGCATCCCGGAGTCCTTGAGGGCCACGGCGACCCTCTTGAGCGCCTCCCGGAGGTCCTGGGCGTCATCGGCTGCCATGTCGATGGCTTACCCACGTCGGGCACCGTCACCTCTCCCTGTGCGCTGCGGCGTCCGGTCGGGTAGGGCGCCCACATGAGAGTGGCGACCTTCAACATCCTCAACGGGCGGGTGCCGACCGACCAGCACGTCGACCTCGACGGGTTCCGGAGGGCGATCCGGCAGCTGGACGCGGACGTCCTCGGGCTGCAGGAGGTCGACCGCAACCAGCACCGGTCCGACAACGCCGACCTCACCGCGATCGCCGCCGAGGCGATGGACGCCCCCGAGCACCGGTTCGTCGCGGCCCTGTCGGGCAGCCCGGGCGCGACGTGGGTCGCCGCCACCGGTGAGGAGCAGCCCGACGCCGCTGCCTACGGCGTGGCGCTGCTCTCGCGGTTCCCGGTGCACGGCTGGCGGGTCGCCCGGCTGGCCCCGGTGCCCGTGCGGGTGCCGATGATGTTCCGGGGCCGGATGCGGCCCGAGCTGGTGCGCGACGAGCCGCGGGTGGCCGTCCTCGCCGACATCGAGTCTCCCGAAGGACCGCTCACCGTCGCGACGGCGCACCTGTCGTTCATCGACTGGTGGAACGGCCGGCAGCTGCGACGGCTCATGGCCGACGTCGCCGGCGAGGACGGCCCGTTCGTCCTGACGGGCGACCTCAACATGGGGCCGACGCGCGCACGGCGGCTGACCCGGATGCGCTCGGCCGTCGACGCACCCACGTTCCCGGCCGACTCGCCCGGGCAGCAGATCGACCACATCCTCCTGCGCGGCAGGGTGCGCGCACTGTCGGGCGAGGCGGTGGCCCTGCCGGTGTCCGACCACCAGGCGCTCGCCGTCGAGCTGACGCTGACGTCGTAGCCGTCCCGGGCCCGGTCGAGGCGGCCGGCGGGCTCAGGCCTCGACGAGTCGCTGGGAGACGCCGATGACGTGCGGCTCGCCCTCGACGCTCACCCTGACCCGCGAACCGACGGCCGGTGTCCAGCCGCCGAAGGCGCGAGCCGACAGGACCGTCGGCGTGCCGGACCCGTCGTCGAGCCGCAGCTCGACGAGCGCGTCGTGGCCGTAGTACGCGCACCGCGTCACCTCGGCCACGGGACCGGCGGTCGCGGCGCCGTCCGCGTCGAGACGCAGCTGCTCGGGCCGGATGAGGACCTCGCAGGCGCCCGTGCCGCGCGCCGAGGCGACGGGGAGCGTGCCGAGCGCGCACGTCACGGCGCCGTCGTGCAGCTGGCCGGCGAGGAAGCAGGCCTCGCCGAGCGACACGGCCGACCGGCGGTCGGAGGGGGCGCGGTACACCTCGGCCGGGGCCCCGACCTGGCTGAACCGGCCGTCGTGCATGATCGCCACCTGGTCGGCGAACGAGAGCGCCTCGGCCTGGTCGTGGGTGACGAGGACGACCGTGGCCTGCTCGTGGGCGAGCGCGACGGCGACGGCATCGCGCGTCGCCACGCGCAGCTCGGGGTCGAGGGCCGAGAAGGGCTCGTCGAGCAGGACGATGCGGGGGCGTCGGGCGAGGGCGCGGGCCAGGGCGACGCGCTGCTGCTGGCCGCCGGAGAGCTGGTCGGGACGACGCGTGGCGAAGTCGCCGGGCAGACCGACGAGCTCGAGCAGCTCGGCGACGCGCGCCCGGGCCCGCCGCTCGCGGCGGGGCAGCCCGTAGGAGATGTTGGCGGCGACGTCGAGGTGCGGGAAGAGGTTGCCCTCCTGGGCGACGTAGCCGAAGCCGCGACGCTCCGGGGCCACCCAGACGCCCGGACCGGCGACGACCTCGTCGCCGACGCGCACCTGGCCGGCGTCGGGACGCAGGAACCCGGCGACGACGCGCAGCAACGTCGTCTTGCCGCACCCGGAGGGGCCCAGCACGGCCGTCGTCGTGCCGGACGGCACCGTGAGGTCGATGCCGTGGAGCACGGGCGTGCCCTGGTGCGAGGCGGTGATGCCCGAGAGCTGGAGCGTCTTCACGTCTGGGGTTCCTCGTTCTTGCCGTGGAGCAACAGGTAGGTCAGGGGCGCGGACAGGAGCACGAGCGCCGTGGCGTACGGCGCGGCGGCGGCGTAGTCGAGGGACGCGCTCGCATCCCAGAATGCCGTGGCGAGGGTCTGCGTACCCGTCGGTGCGAGAAGAAGCGTCGCGGTCAGCTCGGTGCTGACGGCGATGAACACGAGGGCGAAGCCGGCCATGGTGCCGCGGAGCATGAGCGGCAGCTGGACCCGCAGGAACGCCCGGACCGGCCCGTCGCCGAGGGCCCGGGCGGCGTCGCCGAGCTCGGGGGGCACGGCCGCGATGGCGGCGCGCGTCGCGACCATGGCCCGGGGGATGAACAGGACGACGTAGGCGAGCACGAGCACGGTCGTCGTCTGGTAGAGCGGGCGGGCCAGACCGATGGTGAGGGTGATGAGGGCGAGCGCGACGACGACGCCGGGCAGCGACGCCGCGAGGTAGGTGACCCGCTCGACCGCGACGGCGAACCACGTGCGGTGCCGGGCGATGAGCCACGCGGCGGGGACGGTCGCCAGCGAGGTCACGGCCGCCGCACCGAGGGCGAGCGCGAGCGTCGTCCACAGGGTCGGACCGAGGTTGGCCGGCTCCATCGCCTCGTCGGCGCGCAGCAGCCACCGCCCGAGGCTCCAGGCCGGCACGCCGACGGCGAGCGCCGTGAGCCCGCCGACGACGACGAGCGCGGCCGGCGTCCAGCGGCCGAGCGCCGCGGGCGCGGCCCGCCGCGCCGTGCCCGAGCCGACACGGGCGTACCGGGTGCGTCCGCGCGCCAGCAGCTCGACGGTGAGGACCGTGACGGCGAGGCCGATGAGCACGACGGCGAGGACGCTCCCGGACCGGCTGTCGAAGGCCACCTCGAACTGGTCGAGGATCGCCGTCGTGAAGGTCGGGAAGCGCAGCATCTCGAGGGCGCCGTACTCGGCGAGCAGGTGCAGCGCGACGAGGAGGACGCCGCCGAGGAGGGCCGGCCGCATCTGGGCGAGGCCGACGCGCAGGAAGGTGCGCCACGGGCCGAGGCCGAGGGCGCGGGCGGCCTCCTCGAGCCCGCGGTCACCGGTGCGCAGGAGCGCGGCCACCGGGAGGAAGACGAAGGGGAAGTAGGACAGCGACGTGACGAGGACGGCACCGGCCAGGCCCTCGAGCCCGGGCACGAGGGCGGACCACGCGAAGCTGTTGACGAACGCCGGGACGGCGAGCGGCGCGACGAAGGCGACCCGCCAGAACGAGGCCCACGGCAGCGAGGTGCGCTCGACGAGCCAGGCCGTACCGACACCGAGCACCGTCGACACGGCACCGGTCAGGCCGACGAGCGCGACGGTGTTGCCGAGCAGCTCGCCCACTCGGGGCCGCCACACGAGGGCGAGCGCCTCGCCGGCACCGGACTCGAGGGCCTTGACCACGACGACGACCAGCGGCAGCGCGCAGAGCAGGGCGACGACGAGCGCCGCGCCCCGCAGCGCCGGCGAGGCCTGCCCCCCGGACCGCGCCGGTGCGGACGCGCCGACGCCCCGCCGCCCCCGCGCGGGGGGTGTCGGGGCGGTCGGCTCGGCCGCGGGGCCGTTGGCGGCCGGCAGCGGGCTCGTCGGCGTGGTCGTCACCTAGAGGATCCCCGCCTTCGTCATCAGCTCGATGACCTTCGGGCCGTTGAGCGTGAACGGGTCGATCTTCGGGGCCTGCAGCGAGTCGAGCGGCGGCAGCGCCGGGTCCGAGGCCACACCGGTGCCGACGGCGTACTCCTTGGCGTCGGTCGTGCCGAGGACCTGCTGGCCCTGCTTGCTCGTCACGAACGCGAGGAACTTCTGCGCGTCGGCCGCGTGCTTGCTGCTCTTGAGGACGCCGCCGCCGGAGAGGCTGACGAAGGCACCGGGGTCCTCGTTCTTGAAGTAGTGCAGCTTGGTGTTGCCACTGCTCTCCTTGTCGAGGGCCTGGTCGCGGTACCAGTAGTAGTGGTAGATGACGCCCATCGCCGACTGGCCGGAGTTGACGGCCTTCATCGTCGCGATGTTGTTCTGGTAGATCTTCGCGCCCGACTTCAGGGCCGCGAGCCACTGGGAGGTCTTGGCCTCGCCCTGGGTGGCGAGGACGGCCGAGACGATGGCCTGGAAGTCCGCACCGCCCGCCGCCGCACCCCACTTGCCCGCGAACTCCGGCTTGGCGAGGTCCATGAGGGACGTCGGCAGCTGCGACTCGGAGATCTTGCTCGGGTTGTAGACGAGGACGGTCGAGCGCGCCGCGATGCCGACCCAGTCCTTCGACGAGGGGACGTACTGCGGCCCCACCTGGCCGAGGGTCGCGGCGTCGACGGGAGCGAGCAGACCCGCCTGCTCGACCGTCGTCATGGCCGGCGAGTTCTCCGTCAGGAAGACGTCGGCGGGCGAGCTCGCGCCCTCCTGGACGATCTGGGCGCCCATCGACGAGTCGTTGCCGTAGCGCACCTGCACCTGGATGCCGGTCTTGTCCTGGAACTGCTTGCCCCACTCCTCGGTGAGGTTCTTGTGCTGGGCGCTGTAGATCGTCAGCTTCGACGCGTCAAGGTCGCCGCTCGCCTCGAGGCTGCCGCCGCAGGCGGCCAGGCCGAGAGCTGCCGCGAGGGTCGCGGCGAGGACGAGGGCGGTGCGGCGGCGCGTCACGGCGGGGCTCCTGGTGGCGGGTCTGGTGGCGGGTCTGGGGCACGGGTCGGGCACGGGTCTGGCACGGGTCTGGCACGGGTCTGGCGGTGGTGCTCGCCACGAGTCCGAATTACGCAACGACGTCGTGACCTAAAGCAGGCTAACGGACGCCGGGGCGTCGGCCGAAACCGGGGGCCGCACTTGCATTAGGTATGCCTAACCTTATTGACTACGGCCCGTGACCGCGACCGCCCTCCCGCTCGAACGGGCCGCTGCCCTGCCCGGGCTCGCGTGGGTCCACGGCCTCGCCGCGCACGGCACCCGGATCGCGTTGCACACCGACGCCGGCCCGGTCAGCTACGCCGAGCTCGCCCGACGCGTCGACGCCGTGGCCGAGCGCCTCGCCGGAGCGCGCCGGCTCGTCCTCGTCGAGGGTCGCACCACCGTCGAGACCGTCGTGGCGCTCCTCGCCGCCCAGCGCGCCGGGCACGTCGTCCTCCTGGCGGCGGCCGGCGAGGCCGCGCAGCGGGTCGGGGCCGCCTACCGGCCCGACATCGTCCTCGACCCGAGCGGCCGGGTCGACGTCCGGCGGGAGGCCTCGGCCCACCACCTGCATCCCGAGCTCGCGCTCCTGCTCAGCACGAGCGGCTCGACCGGATCGGCCAAGCTCGTGCGCCTGTCGGCCGCCAACCTCGCGGCCAACGCCGCCCAGATCGACGCCGCGCTCGGGATCCGGCCCGACGACTGCGCGGCCCTGACGCTGCCGCTGACGTACTGCTACGGGCTGTCCGTGCTGACCACGCACCTCGCGCGGGGCGCGTCGGTCCTGCTGACCGACCGGTCCGTCGTCGACGAGTGCTTCTGGACGCAGTTCCGGGCGGCGGGCGCCACGACGTTCCCCGGCGTGCCGCACACCTTCGAGCTGCTCGAGCGCAGCGGCTTCGCCGAGCGAGACCTGCCGACGCTGCGCTACGTCACCCAGGCCGGCGGACGCATGGACGCCGAGCGCGTCCGCCGCTTCGCGCGCCTCGGGCAGGAGCGCGGCTTCGACCTCGTCGTCATGTACGGGCAGTGCGAGGCGACGGCCCGGATGGCCTACCTGCCACCCCACCTCGCCGCGGCGCACCCCGACACGGTGGGGGTGCCGGTGCCGGGCGCCTCGATCGAGGTCGAGGACGGCGAGATCGTCTTCCGCGGGCCGAACGTCATGCTGGGCTACGCGCGCGAGCCCGGGGACCTCTCGCTCGGGCGCACCGTCGACGTGCTGCGCACCGGCGACCTCGGCGAGCTCACCCCGGAGGGGCTCGTCCGGGTCACCGGCCGGCGCGCCCGGTTCGTCAAGGTGCTCGGGCACCGCGTCGACCTCGACGCGCTCGAGTGCCGGCTGCGCCAGGAGGGCCACGACGTGCGCTGCGCCGGTCGCGACGGCCTCGTCGCCGTGGCCGCGAGCGGTGCCATGGCCGCGCCCGCACGCGAGTCGCTGCGCCACCAGGTGATCCGCACGTCCGGCGTGCCCCGGGACGCCCTGCGGGTCGTGCCCGTGGCCGAGCACCCGGTGCTGGCCTCCGGCAAGCCGGACTACCCCGCCGTGCTCGCACTGGCGTGTGCCGACTGCCCCGCGCGCCCGGATGCCGCGGCCGACGCCGGTCCCGAGCGTGCCGTCGCGGGCCTCTACGCACGGCTCCTGCAGCGGGACGTCGCCGACGACGCGACCTTCGTGTCCCTCGGCGGGGACTCGCTGTCCTACGTCGAGGTGTCCATCCGACTCGAGGAGCTCCTCGGACGGCTGCCGGCGGCCTGGCACGTGACCCCGGTCGCCGAGCTCGAGCGGATGCACACGGCTGCCCCCGCCTCCTCCCCCACGCCGGGAGCGCGGCGCGCGCAAGCCGGCGCATCGGCCGCACGCAGGCCGAACTCGTCGTCACGCAGAGGGTCTCGCACACTCGCCGACCGGATCGCCTGGCGCACCGTCGAGACCGGGGTCTGGCTCCGCGCCCTCGCCATCGTCCTCATCGTCGGCACGCACGCCGACCTGTTCTCGTTGCAGGGCACCGCCAACGCACTGCTCGTCGTCGCCGGCTACCAGCTGGCCCGGTTCCAGCTGGCCGACCCCGACCGCCGCCGGCGCGCCCGTCGCGTGCTCGGGGCGGCGGCCCGCATCGCCGTGCCAGCGCTCGTCGTCATCGTCAGCGCGCACGTGCTCGGCGGGTACTACGAGACGCGCAACCTCTTCCTCGCCAACTGGGTCTTCGGGCAGGAGAGGCTCGGGCCGCCGTGGCGGTTCTGGTTCGTCGAGGCGATCGTCGTGGCGCTCGTCGCCGTCGCCGCCCTCACCGCCTCGCGGCGCGTGGCGGCGCTCGACGGGCGTCACCCGTTCCGGCTGCCGCTGGCCCTGAGCGTGGCGGCGTTCGTCCTGTTCCGCCTGCCGATCCTGCCGCTGCCGGTCCCGCGCATGCAGGGATCGGCGCTCGTCGTGCTCCACCTGTTCCTCCTCGGCTGGGCCCTCGCCCGAGCGGCGACGCCCGCCCAGCGCCGGGTCGCCACGGTCGTGGCCGTCGCGATGATCGGCACGTTCTCGTTCAACCCCGCCCGGGACGGCCTCACCGCCGCGTTCGTCCTGCTCCTGCTCTGGCGCCCCGTCAGCCGCATCCCGGCCGTGCTCGTGCCGCTCGTGCAGGTGCTGGCCGCCGCGTCCCTGCACATCTACGTCATCCACTGGCAGGCCCTCGAGGTGCTCTGGGGCCACCCGGTGCCCGCCTTCCTCGGGTCGATGGCGCTCGGCCTCGCCTACTGGTGGCTGTGGACGCGCCCGCTCACGGCGCTGTGGGCCCGCGCCTCCGCCGGCGTGCGCACGCGCGTCCTCGGCACCCGCACCGGCACCGGCCCCGGCCCCGGCCACGGCCACGGCAAGAGCATCCGCAGCGGCAGCGATCGCCCCCGGCCCGGCGACGGCGCGGGCGCCACCGCGCAGCCGTCCGTCAGGAGACCGGTAGCAGCAGGGTGACGCTCGTGCCGCGACCGAGCTCGGACTCGACATCGAGCCGGCCGCCGTGGCGCTCGACGACCCGGTGCGCGATCGACAGGCCGAGCCCCGTGCCCGGCACCTTGAGCCCCTCGGGGTTGGTGCCGCGGAAGAACTCGGTGAAGAGGCGCTCCTGGTCATGGGCCGAGATGCCGATGCCGTCGTCGGCGCAGGTCAGGACCAGCCCCTGGTCGCGGTGCTCGAGCGAGACGGTGACGACGCCGCCGGCTCGGGTGAACTTCACCGCGTTGCTCACGAGGTTCTGCACGACGCGCTCGAGGTCGCCGGCGCTGCCCCGGACCACCGGGACCGCCGGCGGCTCGGCGAAGGTCAGCGCGACCTCCTGACCGTCGGCCCGCGGCCGGAACATGTCGACGACGTCGCGGGTCAGCTCGCCGAGGTCGACGTCGGTGAAGGGCATCGCCCGGTCGGGGTCGCTGACCCGCGACAGGGTCAGGAGGTCGTCGACGAGCACCTGGAGGCGCTCGGTGTTGCGTTCGATGACGCCGAGCGACCACGCGAGGTTCTCGGGCTCGCCACGGAGCAGCTCGACGTGCCCGACGATCGAGGCGAGCGGGTTCTTCAGCTCGTGCGACACCGTCGAGAACAGCTGGGTGCGACTGCGGTCGGCCTCGCGCAGCTCGTCCGCGACCCGGCGCTCGGCCGCGTAGAGCCGCGCGTTGCGCACGGCCCGGCCGAGGTCACGCGCCATCTCGAGGGCAGCCTGGGTCTCGGCGGCGGTCCACGACGCGTCGCGCACGCCGCGGACCGCGGCGAGGTAGCCGTAGCAGGACGACCCGGAGCCGATCGGCGCGAGCAGCAACGACCCGGCCGACGCCGCCGTCAGGAACTCGGACGCGAGCGCGACGTCGGCCTCGGACCACTCGCGGGCCGGCTCGGCGCGCCCCGGACGGGCCACCGCCACCTCGCCCTCGTCCCAGAGCCGGGCACTGAGCCGGCGGGCGAGGTCGACGAGGGAGGGCGCGACGACGGCCTCGCCGCTGCGCGCCGACACGCTCTCCCGCTCGTCGTCGCCCTGGACGCCGAAGATCCGCAGCCACAGGGTCTCGGAGGCGAGGCCGGCGGCGATCCGCGGCGCAGCGACGTCGACGACGCGGGCCGGCTCGAGGTCGTCCTGGGCGATGCGGGCCACGGACTTGACGGCCTCCCCGAGCCGGACCCGCTCGGTCAGCGCGTGACGCTGACGTGCCGCCTGGATCGCGATGCCGGTCTGGTTGGCGAACAGCTCGAGCACCGCCCGCTGGGTCCGGTCCGGGCGCCGGCCGCTCAGCGGCAGATCGACCGACAGGATGCCGAGCAGGTCGCCGACCGCGTCGAGCAGCGGCGCCACGAGCGTGTCCTCGGGGTCCCACGCGTCGGGGTCGTCGGCGTCAGGGCGCCAGTCGGTCGACACCCAGCCGTCCTGGGCGCCGGCGGGCAGCCGGTCGGCCGGGACGAACCGCAGGCTCCCCCACTCCTCGGCCACGGCGAACTCGGCCTCGATCGCGTGGCGGGGCGTGCAGCGGCCCATGAGCTGCGCCTTGGCGCTGTCGTCACCGGCGACCGCCACGACGACGAGGTCACCCGTCGCGTCGTCGACGACGCTGATCGCCGCGACGGTGAACCCGACGACGTCGGCCGCCCCCTCGACGACCATGTCGAAGAGGCTGCCGAGGTCGTCCTGGGCGCTGACCCGGTTCATCAGCTCGGTGAGCCGACGCAGGGCCCTGACCTCCCACGTCTCGTCCTGCACCAGGTCGACCCGGGCCGGCCCGTGGCAGGTCATGCCGTCGCCCCGGTCGCCCCCGCCGGCAGAGCCGGCAGCGTCACGGTGAACGTCGCGCCGGCACCCGGCGTCGACACGACCTCGATGGTCCCGCCGTGTCCCTCGACGATGGCCCGGACGATGGACAGGCCCAGGCCCGTGCCCTGGATCGCCTGGTCGGTGGCCGTCTTGGACCGGTAGAACCGGCGGAACACCTTCTCGAGGTCCGCGGACGGGATGCCGATGCCCGAGTCGCGCACGACGAGACGGGCGGACGGCCCGATGCCATCGGTACCGGCGGTCGCCACGGCCGGACCGTCGGGGGAGGTGGTCAGATGGCCGTCGCCCGCCCGCAGGGACACCTCGACCGAGCCACCGTCCGGCGTGAACTTGACCGCGTTGGACAGCAGGTTCATCGTGACCCGCTCGAGCGCGACGGGGTCGCCCCGGACCCACAGCGGCTTCGCGGCGATGTCGATCGACAGGTCGAGGTCCCGCCGCTCGCTCAGCGGCCGCAGCCCGTCCCAGGCCTGCGCGACGACGTCGGCGAGGTCGCAGCGACGCAGGTCGAGGTCGAGCCGGTCGGACTCGATGCGGGAGTTGACGAGGAGGTCCTCGATGAGCTCGAGCAGGCGCCGGCCGTTGCGGTCGATGCGGGCCACGAGGTCGCGCTGGCGGGTCGTCAGCTCGCCGGCGGCGCCGTCCTCGAGCATCTCCGCGTAGCCGAGGACGCTGGCGAGCGGCGTGCGCAGCTCGTGGCTGACCGACGACACGAAGTCGTTCTTCGTCTGGTCGAGGGCGGTGAGCTCCTCGACGACCCGCCGCTCGCGGTCGAGCGCGGCACGCGCCTCCGTGACGTCGACACCGGTCTTGACGAGGTGACTGGGCCGTCCGAGATCGTCGGTGAGCCACCGGTTCGACCAGACGACGTGCCGACGGCCGCCCTCGGGCCGCAGCCACTCCTGCTCGTCGGTCGACGGGAAGTCGTGGTCGCGCAGGTGCGCGAACCGTTGTCGCAGCCGCTCGCGGCCCTCGGCGACCGGGAAGAGCTCGGCGGCCTCGAGCCCGACGAGGTCCTCCTCGCGGCCGCCGATCCACTGGGTGGCGGTGCGGTTGACCCGGTCGATCCGGCCGTCGGTGTCGACGACGACGATGGCGCTCGCGGCGGTGTCGAGGACGACCGCGGTGAACTGGGCCTCCCTGCGCAGCTCGCCGAGGGCCCTCCGGCGCTGGGTGGCCCCCACGGCGAGCGACAGCGTCGTGATGGCGGCGGTCGCGAGGAAGGCCTGGGTCAGGGCTCCGACGGCCGTCGGGCTGACGTCGCCGCGCTCCCCGGCCGCGGCGAAGGGGCCACCCCCTTCGCTCGTGGCGACGACGGCGACGGCCCCCACGACGAGCAGCTGCCCGGCCACGACCCGGAGCCCCTGGCGGGTGGCCGCCCACGCCAGGGCCGGCAGGGGCAGGAAGGCGAGGGGAAGGGGCTGCCCGGGCCGGAAGACGAGGACGGTCATGCCGACGACGAGCACCATCTGCGCGACGTCCTCGAGACCGAACGGGCGGGCCCGCGCCGTCACCGCGGCGATGCCGAGCGGCCCGATGACGAGCACCGCTGCGGTGTGCGAGGCGGTGACGGCGTAGGCGGTCGGGAAGAAGGTGCCGTGCAGGCCGACGACGGCGATGACGCCGGTGAGCACTCCGAACGTCAGCGCGCCGGCCACCGTGCTGACGAGGAGGCCGAACAGGTCCTCCATCGACGCGAGCCGTGGCCGGCGGCCCCCGCGGGTCATGAGCCGGTGGACGACGAAGGCCTCCAGGGCGTTCGCCACGCCGAACGCCGCGGAGACGAGCGCCGACCGCCCGCCGTAGTAGTTGGCCAGGCCGCTCGCGACGACGACGCCGCCGACGAACACCGCGGCCCGCCGGCGGTCCGGGCCGCTGACGAGGAGGAACGCCACGGCGATGCCCGCCGCGGGCCACCACACGGCGACGGTGGAGTCGGGCGGCGCGAACCGCACCGCCGTCACACCGAGGACCACGACGCCGAGCAGCGCGACGAGAGCCGTCGCGGTCCAGCCCCGGCGGCTCGACAGGATCGAGGTCAGCACCGCGTCCCGCCGCCCGGGTGCTCGACGGTGTGCCGGCGGAGGGACGGTGGTACGCGGGGCTCGGGGATCGTCGCGCGGGCCACGCCCCATCCTTGCGCACGGCGGCGCGATACCGGGGCAAAACGGACGCAGCGCAGGCGTGTCGCCGGGCGCCGGCGCCGCTCAGGCAGGCTGACGCGTCAGGCGGAGGAAGCCGCCCTCCGGGTCCTGGCGAGCCAGCATCCGGCGCAGGACCGGCCCAGCCGCGTCGAGCGCGACGTCCTTGCCGACGAACGTCGGGTCGGTGCACGCCCACTCGCGGCCCTTCCAGCGGACGGTGCAGCCCCCGGCCGCGCGGGTGTTGCGCACCCAGTCGGTGCGGCGCCCCCACGGCAGCGCGATGACGAAGGCGTCCGGCGTCGTGATGACGGCCACCGGGACCGCGTACTCGGTGCCGCTTCGTCGGCCGCGGTGCCGCAGCACCGCCCACAGGGGAAAGAACCGGTGACCCGCCGCGCGGACGGCGAACCGGTTGAACGTCTTGACGTTGGCGGGAGGATCGGGCACCCGTCCAGCATGCCCTCCGGGACGGGCCGGTGGGGTGCAGGCGCGGCCGGGTGCGGAGGCTCAGCCGAGGTGGCCGCGCACCGAGGCGTGTCCACGCAGCAGGTTGCGCGCGATGGTCCGCCGCTGGATCTCGTCGGTGCCCTCGTAGATCCGCAGCAGTCGCAGCTCGCGGTACCACCGCTCGACCGGGAGCTCGCGGGTGTAGCCCATGCCACCGTGGATCTGGAGCACCCGGTCGACGATCTCGTTGGCGCGCAGGCCGCCGTACAGCTTGGCCATCGACTGCGCCTGCCGTGAGTCGAGGCCACGGTCCACCTGCCAGGCGGCGACGAGCACGAGCCACCGCAGGGCCTCGATCTGCACCGCTGAGTCGGCGATCATCCACTGGATCGCCTGCCGGTCGGCGATCGGCTCGCCGAAGGTGACGCGGGTGCGGGCGTGCTCCATGGCCATCTCGACGAGCCGTTCGCAGGCGCCGAGGGCGCGCGCCGGCAGCATGTACCGGCCCTTGCCGATCCACCGCATCGCCAGCTCGAACCCCCGGCCCTCCTCGCCGAGGATCGCCGAGTGCGGGACCCGGACACCGTCGAAGACGAGCGCGGCCGGGCCCCACTCGCCCATCGTGTCGATCGGTCGGCTCTCCCAGCCGCGGTCGCGGTCGACGAGGAAGCACGTGACACCGCCGTCGGCGCCCTTCTCCTTGTCGGTGACGGCGAAGACCATGACGAAGTCGGCCTCGTGGCCGCCGGTGATGAACGTCTTCTCGCCGGTGATGACCCACTCGTCACCGTCGCGGCGCGCGCTCGTGCGGATCGCCCGGGCGTCGGAGCCGGCGCCCGGCTCGGTGATGGCGAACGCCGAGCGCCGGGTGCCCTCGATCGTCGGGCGCAGGTAGCGGTCCTGCTGCTCCGGTGTGGCGCTGAAGAGGATGTTGTCGGCCTCGCCGGCGAACCGGAAGGGCACGAACGAGCGCCCGAGCTCGACCTCGACGAGGGCGGCGGCCAGGGCTCCCAGGCCCATGCCGCCGTACTCCTCGGGTGTCTGGATGCCGAAGAAGCCGGCGCCGCGGGCCTTGTCCTGCAAGGGCTTCAGGACGTCGCCGGGCAGGCCGCGCTCGCCGCGTCGCTCCCGCTCGAGCACCTCCGGCTCGAGGGGCTGGATCTCCTTGCGCACGAAGGTGCGCACCCAGTCCCGGATCTCGCGCACCTCGTCGGTGAGGTCGAAGTCCATGACGCGTCCTTCCTGCCCGGCGGTTGCGGGGCGTGGTCAAGGGATGGTCTGCAGGCGGGTGCTCACGGGGTGCGGGCGTGCCGCCGCAGCTCGGCCCTGGCGAGGGCGTTCTTGTGCACCTCGTCGGGACCGTCGGCGAAGCGGAGGGTGCGGATGCCGGCGAAGGCGGCCGCGAGCTCGGTGTCCTGGCTCAGGCCGGCGGCCCCGTGGGCCTGGATCGCCTTGTCGAGGATCCACTCGACGGTCCTCGGCGTCGCGATCTTGATGGCCTGGATCTCGGTGTGGGCGCCCTTGTTGCCGACGGTGTCCATGAGCCACGCCGTCTTGAGGACGAGCAGACGCAGCTGCTCGATGCGCACCCGAGACTCCGCGACCCAGTCGCGGACGACGCCCTGCTCCGCGAGCGGGCGGCCGAAGGCGACCCGCTCCGACACGCGCCGGCACATGGCCTCGACGGCGACCTCGGCCAGGCCGATCGAGCGCATGCAGTGGTGGATGCGGCCCGGACCCAGGCGGGCCTGGGCGATGGCGAAGCCGTCCCCCTCTCCGGCGACGAGGTTCGTCGCAGGCACGCGCACGTCGGTGAAGCGCAGCTCGGCGTGGCCGCCGTGGTCGTGGTCGTCGTAGCCGAAGACCTCCATGCCGCGGACGACCTCGAGGCCGGGGGTGTCGCGGGGCACGAGCACCATCGACTGCTGCCGGTGCCGGTCGGCATCGGGGTCCGTCTTGCCCATGACGACGAAGAGGCGGCAGTCGGGGTTCATGGCGCCCGTGATCCACCACTTGCGCCCGTTGACGACGTAGTCGGCGCCGTCGCGCCGGATCGACAGCTCGATGTTCGTCGCGTCGCTGCTCGCGACGTCGGGTTCGGTCATGGCGAAGGCCGAACGGATCTCCCCCCGCAGCAAGGGGTCCAGCCACTCGGCCTTCTGGGCATCGGTGCCGAACTGTGCCAGCACCTCCATGTTCCCGGTGTCGGGCGCCGCGCAGTTGACTGCTGCGGGGGCCAGCCGGATGCACCGTCCGGTGGCCTCCGCCAGCGGCGCGTACTGGAGGTTGGTCAGCCCGGCGCCGTGCCGGCCGGGGAGGAAGAGGTTCCACAGGCCGCGCTCACGCGCCTCCGCCTGCAGCTCCCGCAGGGCGGGGACCCGGCTCCAGGCCCAGCGGTCCTCACCCGCGGCCAGCTGGGCGTCGAAGGTCGGCACGGTCGGCGCGACGCGCGCGTCGACGAAGCTCCGCAGCTCGGCGAGCAGCTCGAGGGTGCGGGCGTCATGGGCGAAGTCCATCGGTGGTCCTTGTGGCTCAGGCCTCGTCGAGGGCGCGCAGACCCGCCGCGACGAGCGGTGCGGTGGCCTCGCCGATGTGCGCGAAACCCTCGCCCACGGTCTGGCCCTTCGTGTAGCGGTAGTGGATGCCCTCGAGGATCACGGCGAGCTTGAAGTAGGCCAGCCCGAGGTGGAACGACAGGCTCGACAGGTCGCGGCCGCTGGCCTGACCGTAGCGGGCGAGCAGCTCTGTGCCGGTCGGGAAGCCGGGCGCACGCGAGACGTCGCTGACCGCGCCGGCGCCGACGGTCTCGGGCAGGCTCTGGTACGCCTCGAGCAGTGCGACGTCGGTGAGCGGGTCGCCGAGGGTCGCCATCTCCCAGTCGAGCACCGCGGTGACGGTGTCGTCGTCGTCGACGAGGACGTTGTCGAGCCGGTAGTCGCCGTGGACGACCGACGCCGCGCCGGACGCGGGTACGGAGGCGGCGAGCCGGGCGTGGAGGTCGTCGATGCCCGGCAGGTCGCGGCTGCGGGAGGCGTCGAGCTGCTGCCTCCAGCGCCGCACCTGCCGCTCGAGGAACCCCTCGGGCCGGCCGAAGTCGCCGAGTCCGACAGCCTCCGGGTCGACGGCGTGCAGGTCGACGAGGGTGTCGACCATCCGCTCGGCGACCAGCCTCGTGCGGTCCGGCCCGAGCGCCGCCAGGTCGGAGGCCCGCCGGTACGGCGTGCCGGCCATGTGCTCCATGACGTAGAACGGCGCACCGATGACCTCGTCGGTGGCGCACACCGCGTAGGTCTCGGGCACGGGCACCGGGGTGTCGCGCAGCGCCCGGACGACCCGGTGCTCGCGCACCATGTCGTGCGCGGTGGCGAGGACGTGGCCGAGCGGCGGCCGGCGCACGACGACGGTGCGGACGCCGTCACCCACGACGTACGTCAGGTTGGACTTGCCGCCCGCGACCACGTGGCCCGTCAACGGCCCGGCGAGCAGCCCGGGCGCCTCGCGCGCCAGGAACGCGGCCAGCGCGTCGAGGGGCAGCCCGGGCGGGTCGGCGGGGACGGGGTCGGTCACGCGTCAGTCCTTCGGGCCGCCGGCCACGTAGATCACCTGACCGGACACGAACCCGGCCTCCTCGCTGACGAGGAACGAGGCCGTGGCGGCGATGTCCTCGGGCTGGCCGACGCGCCCGACCGGGATCTCCTTGGCCGCCCCCTCGAGGAACTGCTCGAAGGTGATGCCCATCCGCTGGGCGGTCTGGCGCGTCATGTCGGTGGCGATGAACCCCGGCGCGATGGCGTTGGCCGTGACGCCGAACCTGCCGAGCTCGATGGCGAGGGTCTTGGTGAAGCCCTGCAGGCCGGCCTTGGCGGCGGAGTAGTTGGCCTGTCCGCGGTTGCCGAGGGCCGAGGTGGAGCTGAGGTTGACGACGCGACCCCACCCGGCCTCCACCATGTGCTTCTGGCACGCCCGGGTCATGAGGAACGAGCCACGCAGGTGCACGCCCATGACGGCGTCCCAGTCGTCGGTCGTCATCTTGAAGAGCATGTTGTCGCGGATGATGCCGGCGTTGTTGACGAGCACCGTCGGCGAGCCGAGCTCGCCGGCCACCCGGTCGACGGCGGCCGCGACACCCGCCTCGTCGGAGACGTCGACGCCGACGGCGAGGCCGCGCCCACCCGACGCCTCGATCTCGGACACCACTGCCGCGCAGGCGGACTCGTCGAGGTCGAGGACGGCGACGGCGATGCCGTCCGCGGCGAGCCGCCGGGCTACCGCCGCGCCGATGCCGCGTGCGGCACCGGTGACGACGGCGGTGCGGGTGGTGCTGGGCTGGTCGGTCATGCCTTCTCCTGCGTCGACGTGGTGCTGGTGGGGTGGGGCTGCTCGAGCTTCTGCTGGAGCCGGTTCATGGCCGCCAGCCACGCGTCGGGGTGCGTGGCGCGCTGGACCTGGTAGTCGGCGACCTCGGGGTGCGGCAGCACGAGGAAGCGGCCGTCGCGCATGGCGTCCCACAGCGCCTCGGCGACGGCCTCCGGCGTGACCACGGCGTCGCGGGTCAACAGGTCGCGAAGCGGTCCCGACTCCTCGAGCATCCGGGTGTCGACGCCCTGCGGGCAGATCGCGTGGACGGTCACGCCCCGGTGGCGGTAGGTGGCGTCCAGCCACTCGGCGAAGGCCACGGCCGCGTGCTTGGTGACCGAGTAGGGCGCGTCGCCGAGCATCGTCAGCAGCCCGGCGGCCGACGCCGTGACGACGAACCGGCCGGGCACCTCGGCCCGGAGCCACCGCGGCACGAGGAGGCGCGCGGCGCGGACGTGGGCGAGGACGTTGACGTCGAGGGCCCGCGCCCAGACGTCGTCGGGCGCGTCGAGGCCCAGACCGGTCCCGATGCCGGCGTTGGCGACGAAGAGGTCGACGCGTCCGAGGTGCGCGAAGGCCGCGTCGAGGAGCGCGCGGTTGCCGGCGTCGGTGGACACGTCGGCGATGACGGGGCAGGCGGCCACCTCGCGGGCCACCTGCTCGAGCGCGTCGGCGTCGCGGTCGCACACGACGACGTGCCAGCCCTCCTCGACCAGCCGGGCGGCCACGGCACGACCGATCCCCCGGGCTGCCCCGGTGACGACGGCGGTGTCGGTCATGACGGCTCCTCGCGACGGACTAAGCGCTTGCTTACCTTGGCGTCGCGAGGCCGTCCGCGTCAAGTGAGGACCGCCCGCGCCGGGACGGTGTCGCAGGCCGTGTCGCAGGACGGGTCGCAGGCCGGGTCGCAGGCCGGGTCCAGGACGGGTCGGCACGGCGGGCCGCTGGCCGGTGTCGGTGCCACCGGGCAGGATCGGGGCATGCTCCTGTCCGACGTCGTCGACACCTCGCGCGCCGTCGCGGCCACGTCGTCGCGCACCGCCAAGGTCGAGGCCCTCGCCGCGTGCCTGGCCCGCGCCGCGGACGAGGGCCCCGACACGGTGGAGGTCGTCGCCGCCCACCTGTCCGGCGTGCTGCCGCAGCGACGCCTCGGGGTCAGCTGGCGCGGCCTGCAGGCGCTGCCCGAGCCCGCCGACGAGGCGACGCTGACCGTCCTCGAGGTCGACGCCGCAGCCACCACCCTGGCCGGCATCGGCGGGTCGGGCTCGGCCGCCGCCCGGTCCGTGGCGGTCCAGGGCCTCTTCGCCCGCGCCACGGCCGACGAGCAGCGCTGGCTGCGCGGCCTCATCACCGGCGAGACCCGGCAGGGCGCCGGTGACGGCGTCATGCTGCAGGCCATCGCGAAGGCCGCCGGGGTCCCCGACGCGGCCGTGCGACGGGCCGTCATGCTCGCGGGCTTCACCGGTCCGGTCGCCCGTGCGGCGCTCGACGGTGGAGTCGACGCGCTCGAGGCGATCACGCTCGAGGTCGGGCGCCCGCTGCGGCCGATGCTCGCCGGCTCCGCGCCCGACGTCGCGGCCGCGCTCGCGACGCTCGGCGGTGAGGTCCTCGTCGAGACCAAGCTCGACGGCATCCGGCTGCAGGCCCACGTCGACCGGCGCACGAGTCCCGGCGTCGTGCGCCTCTTCACCCGGACGCTCGAGGAGGTCACGGACCGCATGCCCGAGATCACCGAGGCGCTGGCCACGCTCGACGTCGAGACCGCGGTCCTCGACGGCGAGGTCATCGCGCTCGGCGAGGGCGGCCGACCGCGGCCGTTCCAGGTCACCGGCGCCCGCACCGCGAGCACGGCCGACGTCGAGCGACTGCGCGCCGAGGTGCCGCTGACCCCGTTCTTCTTCGACCTGCTCCACCTCGACGGTCGCGACCTGCTCGACGAGGCGGCGCGGGAGCGCTGGACGGCACTGGCCACGACCGTCCCGGCGGCGTGGCTCGTGCCGCGCCTGGCCACCGACGACGCCGGCGCCGCGTCGGCCTTCTTCACCGACCTCGTGGCGGCCGGCCACGAGGGCGTCGTCGTCAAGGACCCCGACCTGCCCTACGCCGCCGGTCGGCGCGGACCGGGCTGGGTCAAGGTGAAGCCACGGCACACCCTCGACCTCGTCGTCCTCGCCGTGGAGTGGGGCAGCGGCCGGCGCCGCGGCTGGCTCTCGAACATCCACCTCGGGGCCCGCGACGCCGACACCGGGCAGCTCGTCATGCTCGGCAAGACCTTCAAGGGCATGACCGACGAGATGCTCGCCTGGCAGACCCGGCGCTTCCGCGAGCTCGCGGTCGAGGACCCCGACACCAGCGAGTGGGTCGTGCACCTGCGGCCCGAGCAGGTCGTCGAGATCGCCTTCGACGGCGTCCAGCGCTCGAGTCGGTACCCCGGCGGCATGGCGCTGCGTTTCGCCCGCGTCCTGCGCTACCGCGACGACAAGCCGGTCGAGGAGGTCGACACCGTGCAGACCGTGCGGTCCCTCGCCGGCTGGTGACCGCCCGCGAGCACCAGCTGCTTTGCCCGGTTTCGCCAGTTTTGGCCAAGGTTGGCGGGGTACTGTCCTGAGGCGCAGGAGGTCGGTGTGACCCCTGCGGTCACGACACGACCCACGGCGCCGCCGGCACGGCCGCGCGCCGTCGGGGTGCGGAGGGTCCGGTTGCATGCGTTTCCGATGGATGGTCCGGTCCGGACCGACGACGACCTCGTTCCTGCTGGCCCTGGCCCTCGCGGCCACGCTCCTCGGCGGCCCCGTGCCCGTGGCGGCCGCCTCGGCTGCCATCGCCACGTCGGCCGCGTCGGCTGCCCCGGCCCGGTCGGCTGCGCCAGGTGCGCCGGCCCGGTCGGACGCGTCGGTGCGCACGACACCGGCACCGCGTGACGTCACCTACCGCGGCGTCACGCTGCGGGTCCCGGCCGGCTGGCAGGTCGTCGACCTCGACGCGGACCCCACCCGGTGCCTGCGGCTCGACGTCAACGCCGTCTACCTCGGCCAGCCCGCCGCGCAGCAGGACTGCCCCGCGCACCTCGTCGGCCGCTCGGACACCCTGTGGCTGCACCCGACGACCGCGCGTGACACCCGCTCGACGACGACCCGGTCCACCACGGTGGGGGCGCTGACCGCGCACACCTCGCGCAACGCCGTCGGCCGCACCAAGCAGGTCCGGTTCACGACGCCAAGCGTCACGGTCGACGCGGCGTGGAACGGTGACGAGGCCGCCGTCGACGACGTGCTCGCCACCGCGAGGCCGGCCACGAGCCGCCCGACGACGGGTCCCACCGGCACGACGCCGACGGCTGCCACCCAGCAGGTGAGCCGCGCGCGGACGCGTCCGGCCCTCGCGGCCCTCGCGGGCACCACGACCTCGGGAACGGCGGCCTCGAACGGCTTCACCGGCATGGGTTTCGACACGTGTGCCGCTCCCTCGCTCGCCACGATGCAGCAGTGGTACGCGTCCTCCCCGTACCGGGCGCTCGGGATCTACATCGGCGGGTCGATGCGCGCCTGCGGCGACGGCAACCTGTCGTCCTCGTGGGTCGGCCAGGTCACCGGCGCGGGCTGGGGCCTCGTCCCGATCTACGTCGGGGTGCAGGCACCGTGCGTCAACCAGTCGAACCTGGCCACGATCGACCCGGCGAAGGCCGCCGCACAGGGAGCCGCGAGTGCCGACGACGCGGTCGCGCGGGCGCAGACGTTCGGTCTGGGGTCGGGCACGCCGATCTACTACGACATGGAGGCCTACGACACGACCGTGAGCGGCTGCACGCAGACGGTGCGCACGTTCCTCACGGCGTGGACCACCGAGCTGCACCGCCTCGGCTACCGCTCGGGCGCGTACGGCAGCACCTCCTCGCTCATGGTCGACCTGTCGAACGCCGTCGGCACGAGCGGGTTCACGCCGCCGGACGACGTGTGGTTCGCGCACTGGAACGGCCTGCAGACGTTGTCGGACGCGGCGTCCTACCCGGCCTTCAAGGACTCGTACTGGGCCTTCGGGCAACGCATCCACCAGTACCGCACCGTCACCGAGACGTGGGGCGGCGTCAGCCTGTCGATCGACGCGGACTGGGTCGGCGGCCACGTCGCGGGCACGCCGGTCCCGGTCGACTACGGGCCGGGGACGTACGGCCCCGGCGGCACGTCGTTCGTCTTCACCGGCTCGATGGCCTACTGGTACCCGGCAGCGCCGCAGGGCCTGCGTGCCCGCGCGTACGTCACCTACGCCAACGGGGCCAAGGAGTCGAACGGCGCGACGTGGTCCCCGCAGCTGGCCCCGGGGCTGTACGCCGTGACCGCGGCCATCCCCCCGACGAAGGCGCCCGCCCGCGCCACCTACACGCTGTCCGACGCCGACGGCTCACGGGTGCTGACCGTCGACCAGGCGACGGCAGGTCCCTCGGCACCCCTCGGCCGCGCCCGGGTCGCTGCCGGGCGGCCGGCGAGCGTGCACGTGGGCGACAACGACCTCAGTCCCACCCCGAGCCCGACGTCCGCGACCGTCGGCGTCGACGCCGTGACCTTCTCACTCGTCGCGACGGCGCCCTCGGCACCGACCGGCGTCACAGCGTCTCCGGGCGACACGCGCGCCACGGTGCGCTGGTCGGCGGCGACCGACAACGGCAGCCCCGTCTCGGCCTACACGGTGACGGCCTCCCCCGGTGGTGCGCGGGTCACGACGAACGGGTCCGCGCGCTCGGCCGTCGTGCCCGGTCTGGCCAACGGCACCGCCTACACGTTCACCGTCGCCGCGACGAACGCCGCCGGCACGGGCCCTGCCTCGACGCGCACGCCGGCCGTGACGCCGCTGCCGCACGGCCACCTCGTCCCCGTCGCCCCGGTACGGCTGCTCGACACCAGGGTCGGCACGACGAGCAACCCGGTGCACACCGCCCTGGGACCCGACGCCGCGCTGACGGTGCGGGTCGCCGGCGTCACGGGGTCGCCGGTGCCCGCCGGGGCCCGGTCGGCAGCGGTCAACCTCACCGTGAGCTCGCCCCAGGCGACCGGCTTCCTCAGCGTCGACGCGACGGCGGGCGCGGGGACGTCCACGACGAACTACGCCCGCGGACAGACCGTGACCAACCTCGTCCTGAGCCGGCTCACCTCCAGCGGCACGATGACGATCGTCAACCACTCGGTGGGCACGGTGCACGTCACGGCCGACGTCGAGGGGTACGTCACGGCATCCGGCACGCTGCACCAGTGGGTGTCCCCTGCCCCCACGCGGATCCTCGACACGCGCGTCGGGACGACGAGCAACCCGACCCGCACCGCCCTCGCGCCCAACGGGTCGCTGACCGTGCGTGTCGCCGGCGTCAGCGGATCGCCGGTCCCGGTCGGGGCCGTCGGGGCCGCCATCAACCTCACGGTGACTTCGCCCCGGGCCGCCGGCTACCTGAGCGTCGACGCCGGTGCAGCCACGGGCACCTCGGCCACCACCTTCGTCACCAGCCAGACCGTCGCCGACCTCGTCGTCAGTCGCCTGTCCTCCGGCGGCACCCTGACGATCGTCAACCACTCGGCGGGCTCCATCCACGTCATCGCCGACGTCGAGGGGTACCTGGCCGCGTCCGGGACGTCGAACCAGTGGGTGTCGGTGACGCCGACGCGCCTCGTCGACACGCGAGTCGGGACCGCGACCAACTCGGTGCGCACCGCCCTCGCGGCGGAGGCCGCCCTCACGGTCCGCGTCGCGGTCCCGGGCTCGCCGGTGCCCGCCGGGGCCACGGCCGCGGTCCTCAACGTCACGGTGGTGTCGCCGCAGAAGCCGGGCTTCCTCACCGCGGACTCGAGCTCGGGTGGCGGTACGTCGACGGCGAACTTCACCCCCGGCCGGACCGTCGCCAACCTCGTCCTGTCGAGGGTCGCGGCCGACGGCACGGTGAGGGTCGTCAACCATTCGGCGGGCACGGTGCAGCTCGTCGTCGACGTTCAGGCCTATCTGCACTGACCCATCTGCCTGACCCATCTGCCTGACCCATCTGCACCGACCCATCTGCACTGACCCGGCCACGGCTCGACCGGGCAGGCCACCGGACAGACCACCGGGGCGGCGTCGCCCCATCTGTTGCCGACCCCCCAATCCGTAGGTAAGTTCCGCTTTGACAGCAGAACACGTGAATTGTTCACATTCCTTCGGAGGCGCCATGTCCATGTCAGAGCTGTCCCGCCGCACCGTCCTCGCCGGGGGGCTCGCCGTGGCCGCGGCCGGCACGGCCGCCGGCCAGGCCCGCGCCGCCAGCGCGGCCCCGGGCGCCGCCGCGGCGGCCGCTGCCGGCGAGGAGGGCTGGGTCACCTCGACGCTGAGCCGGATGACCCTCGAGGAGAAGGTCGGCCAGCTGTTCATCCAGAACGTCTACGGAAAGGACGCCACGACTCCCGACCAGCGCAACGTGCCGCTCTACGGTGTCGCGAGCCCGGCCGAGGTCGTCCGCAAGTACCACCTCGGTGGCGTCATCTACTTCGCGTGGACCGACAGCGTGCAGAACCCCGACCAGATCGTCGGGCTGTCCAACGGCCTGCAGCGGGCCGCCCTCGAGCAGCCGACCAGGGCGAAGGTGCCGCTGCAGGTCGCCGTCGACCAGGAGCAGGGCGTCGTCACCCGCATCGGGCCGCCCGCCACGCAGTTCCCCGGCTCGATGGCCCTCGGCGCCGGTCGCAGCGCCCCCGACGCGCGGACCGCCGCGGCGATCACCGGTCGCGAGCTGCTCGCCATGGGCGTCAACACTGACTTCGCGCCGGTGTGCGACGTCAACGTCAACGCCCTCAACCCCGTCATCGGGACGCGGTCCTTCTCCTCGCACCCCGACCTCGCGGCACAGCTCGTCGCCGCACAGGTCGCGGGGTACCAGCGCGACGCCGGCATCTCGTCCTCGGCCAAGCACTTCCCCGGCCACGGCGACACGGCCACCGACAGCCACGTCGCCTTCCCGGTCATCACGCACACCCGCGAGCAGTGGGAGACCATCGACGCCCCGCCGTTCCGGGCCGCCATCCGCGAGGGCATCGACATGATCATGACGGCGCACCTCGCGTTCCCGGCCCTCGACGACTCCGGCGACCCCGCGACGCTGAGCCACCCGATCCTCACCGGTGTGCTGCGCGAGGAGCTCGGCTACGACGGGGTCATCGTCACCGACTCCCTCGCCATGCAGGGCGTGCGGGACCGGTACGGCGACGCCGAGGTGCCCGTGCGGGCCCTGCTGGCCGGTGCCGACCAGCTGCTCATGAGCCCGGCGATGGACGACGCCTACGCGGCGGTCCTCGCGGCCGTGCGCAGCCACCGCATCCACCCCTCCGACCTCGACGCGAAGGTGCGACGCGTCCTGCGCCTCAAGTACCGGCGCGGCGTCGTCGCGCAGCCGTACGCCGACCCGGCGGGCGTGACCCGGGTCGTCGGCACGCCCGCCCACCTCGCCGCCGCCGACGAGGTCACCGACCGCACCACGACGCTCGTAAAGAACGACGCCGGGGTCCTGCCCGTGGCTGCCGCGGGCAAGAAGGTCCTCGTCACCGGCTACGGGGTCACGACGACGGCCACCCTCGCCGCGGGCCTGGCCGACAAGGGCGCCACGGTCCAGACGGTCGAGACCGGCAGCTCACCGACCGACACCAGGGTCGCCTCGGCGCTCGCCGCTGCGAGCGGCAAGGACCTCGTCGTCGTCACGACGATGAAGGCCTGGGACACCACCGTCACCGACCCCCGCGCCGGTCAGCAGACGCTCGTGCGGCAGCTCGTCGCGTCGGGCGTCCCGGTCGTCGTCGTCGCCGTCCGCGACCCCTACGACATCGCGTACCTCCCCGAGGCACAGACCTACCTCGCGACGTACTCCTACAGCCCGGTCGCGATCCAGGCCGCCGCCCGGGTGCTCACCGGCGAGGTGTCACCCACCGCGACGCTTCCCGTCGACATCCCGGTCGAGGGCGACCCGTCGACACCGCTCTACCCGTTCGGCCACGGCCTGACGTACTGATGCGCCGCCCACGCCCCGAAGGATCGGAGAGACCCACGATGACCCGCCTCAACCGCCGCCAGCTGCTCACCGCCGGAGCGCTCACCGCCATCGCCGTGCCTGCGAGCGCCGCGGGTCCGGCTGTGGCGCAGCCCTCGTCGGTCAGCACCGACGGCTACCCGGCCAACCCCGTCACCCCCGGTGCCGACCGGGCCGCCGGGTCCGGATGGTCGGTGCTGCGCGGCCAGAAGGTCGGGGTCATCACCAACCCGACCGGCATCCTGACCGACCTGCGCACCGTCGTCGACGAGATGCACGAGTCCGGCGCCGTCGACGTCGTCGGCGTCTTCGGGCCCGAGCACGGCTTCCGCGGCACCGCCCAGGCCGGCGACTCCGAGGGCACCCACACCGACCCGCGCACCGGCATCACCGTCTACGACGCGTACGGCGCCACCGTCACGACGCTGACCTCGATGTTCCGCACCGCCGGCGTCGAGACCGTCGTCTTCGACATCCAGGACGTCGGGGCCCGGTTCTACACCTACATCTGGACGATGTACACGGCCATGCGCGCGGCCGTCGCGGTCGGCGCCCGCTTCGTCGTCCTCGACCGGCCCAACCCCGTCGGCGGCACGGCCCGCGGTCCGATGATGACGACGCCGTACACGTCCGGCGTCGGGGCCAAGGAGATCGTCCAGGCGCACGGCATGACCGTCGGCGAGCTGGCGCGCTTCTTCGACGCCGAGTTCCTGCCCGCCGATGCCGGGGAGC
Source organism: Monashia sp. HAY1-2A (assembly GCF_056755315.1). NCBI lineage: Bacteria > Bacillati > Actinomycetota > Actinomycetes > Micrococcales > Intrasporangiaceae > Intrasporangium > Monashia sp. HAY1-2A. The sequence continues at coordinate 4,391 of NZ_JBNDHY010000009.1, read as the reverse complement.
GCCTCTCGGAGCTGACCGTCGTCGAGCTCAAGGGCTGGCGCCGCGACGTGCCGTTCGCCGCCACCGGCCTGCCGTGGGTCATGCCGAGCCCGAACATGCCGACCCCCGACACCGCACTCGTCTACCCCGGCACGTGCCTGTTCGAGGGAACCAACCTCTCGGAGGGGCGCGGCACGACCAGGCCCTTCGAGCTGCTCGGCGCGCCCTTCGTCGACCACCGCTGGGGCGAACGCGTCGCCGCACGCGGGCTGCCCGGCGTCCGCGTCCGCGAGGCGTACTTCACCCCGACGTTCAGCAAGCATGCCGGCGCCGTCTGCGGCGGCATCCAGCTGCACGTCACCGACGCATCGGCCTTCGACCCCATCCACACGACCGTCGAGTTGCTCGTCGCGCTCAAGGCGCTCTACCCGGACTTCGCCTGGCGCTACGACTCCTACGACCCGCGGAGGCCGTACTGGGTCGACAAGCTGACCGGCTCGCCGCGGCTGCGCACGCAGGTCGACGCCGGGGCACCGGCCGACGAGGCCGTCGGTGCGTGGCGCGAGGAGCTCGCCGCCTTCGACGCCCGACGCCGCCAGTACCTGCTCTACGGCGGCCCGGCGGCCTGACCGCACGCCACCGGCCACCCCATCGGACAATCCAGGAGTGACATGCGCCTGCGCACCCTCGTCGCCGCACCCGTCGCCGCCCTCGGCGCCGTCGCCCTCGCGAGCACGCTCGTGACCGCGGGGCCGGCCACGGCCGACGACTTCGACAAGCCGGACCGCGGGTTCGCCCCGCCGAACACCGTCCTGTCCGACGCCGGCCCGCAGAGCCTCGGGCTCGACCCGGCCCCCATCGCCGAGGCCGTCGCGCAGGTCCACGCCCACGAGCAGCCCGACGCGTCGGGGCACCCCCTCTTCGCCGGCGCGGTCGGGATCATGGGCCACGAGGGCAGGATCGTCGAGCGCGACGCGTCGGGCTGGGCCCTGCGGTACGCGGGCGCGACGACCGAGCTGCCGCGCGAGCAGTGGGTGCCGATGCGCACCGACACGATCTTCGACCTCGCGTCGGTGTCCAAGCTGTTCACCTCGCTCGCCGTCGTGCAGCTCGTCGAGGAGGGCAGGGTCGCGCTCGAGGAGCCGGTCGCCACCTACCTGCCGGAGTTCGCCGCGAACGGCAAGGAGGCCGTGACCGTGCGCCAGCTGCTGACGCACACCTCCGGCTTCACCTCGTGGCTGCCGCTCTGGAGCAGGTACCCCGACAAGGCCTCGCGCATCAAGGCCGTCATGGACCAGCCGCTGACCAACCCGCCGGGCAGCACCTACCTCTACAGCGACCTCAACCTCATCACGCTCGGGGTCATGGTCGAGACGCTGCGAGGGGCGCCGCTCGACCGGGTGGTCCACGACCGCATCACCGCGCCGCTCGGCATGACCGACACCGGCTACAACCCCACCGACACGAAGCGCACGGCGGCCACCGAGTACCAGGCGAGCCCGCCGCGCGGCCTCGTCTGGGGTTCGGTGCACGACGAGAACGCGTGGTCGCTCGGCGGCGTCGCGGGCCACGCCGGCGTCTTCTCGACGGCCGACGACCTCGCCCGGCTCTCGCAGGCGCTGCTCAACGGCGGCACCTACGAGGGTCACCGGATCCTGTCCCGCACCAGCGTCGAGTCGCTCATCACGAACTTCACCGGCGGCTTCCCGGGTGACGACCACGGCCTCGGTTTCGAGCTGAACCAGCGCTGGTACATGGACGCCCTGTCGGGCCCGCGCACCGCCGGCCACACCGGCTACACCGGCACCTCGATCGTCATCGACTTCAGCAGCCGGTCGTTCGCGATCCTGCTCACCAACCGGGTGCACCCGTCGCGAAACTGGGGCTCGGTCAACGGCGCCCGACGGGAGTGGGCGCACGGGCTCGCCGCGGCGATGGGCATCCGGCCGAAGCACGGCGACACCGCGTGGTTCACCGGCGGCGAGAACGCCACCACCTCGACCCTGACGAGCCGGCCGCTCGCCGTGCCGGAGGCCGGTGCCCGGCTCGGGTTCGACCTGTTCCTCGACACCGAGGAGACCGACCTGCTGCACCTCGAGCGCTCCACCGACGGTGGGACCACGTGGACGCCGCTGCCGTTCGAGCTTCGCGACCGAGGCACGACGGTCACGGCGGACGGCGTCGTGGCCGGCTCCGGAACGCGCCGCTGGGTCCAGGCGCGCGCCGACCTCCCGGCCGGAACGCAGCTGCTGCGCTGGCGCCACGTCACCGACGCCGGCTACCTCGGGCGCGGGGTCGCCGTCGACGACGTCGAGGTGGTCGGTCCGGGCGTCCTCCTCGACGCCGAGAAGTCGCCCGGCGCGTTGACGCCCGACGGGTGGGTGCTCCGGGGTCGCGAGACCGTAGCGTAGGCGCATGCCCAGGACCGAGGACGGCTCCTCGCAGCCGGACCAGCCGGGACGACCCGCCGCGGCGCCGCTGCTCATCCGGCTGCGAGGAATCCGTCCCTCCCTGTCGCCCGCCGAGGACCGCGTCGCCGAGATCGTGCTCGCCGACGCGCGGCGGGCCGCCGGCCTGACGATCAGCGAGCTGGCGGGCGCCGCGCGGACGTCCGAGACGACGGTGCTGCGGTTCTGCCGACGCCTCGGCCTGCCGGGCTACCCACGGCTGCGCCTCGCCCTCGCGGAGGAGTCGGCCCAGCCGCGCAGCCTGACCCGCGGCGACACCGACATCAGCGCGGGCGACACCATCGACGACATCATCGCCAAGGTCGCCTTCACCGACGCCAGCGCCGTCGAGGAGACGGCCCAGGGGCTGGACCGCGACGCGTTGACGGCCGCGGCGGCGGGCATCGCGAGAGCCGGACGCGTCGACGTCTACGGCATCGGCGCCTCGGCCATCGTCGGGACCGACCTTCAGCAGAAGCTGCACCGCATCGGCATCGTCGCGTTCGCGTGGAACGACCCGCACATCGCGCTGACGAGCGCGACGCTGCTGCGCAGGGGCGACGTCGCCGTCGGCATCTCCCACTCCGGCACGACGGCCGAGACGATCGAGGCGCTCGCCGCGGCGCGCTCGACGGGAGCCACCACGGTGGCCGTCACGAACTTCCCCCTGTCCCGGCTCGCCCAGGGCGCCGACCTGCTGCTGACGACGGCGGCCCGCGAGACGAGCCTGCGCTCGGGCGCCACGGCGAGCCGGATCGCCGCGCTCACCGTCGTCGACTGCCTGTACATCGCTGTCGCACAGCGCAACCTGCGCCGGGCTCGCAAGGCGGTGGCCGAGACGCGGGAGGCCGTCGCCGGCCACCACGTCGTGGACTGACGCGCCTTCCCTGCCCGGTCGCCGAGGCACTCTTCGTGATGGATGTGACTGATTTACACCATTGACGCCTATCGCGTAGGAAACTAACCTCGCCACCGTGAGCAACGAGGTGACCGTGGACGCCCCCACCGAGAAGCGCCATCCGGGCACGACGTCCATCGACACCGACACCTCGCTCGGCATCCTCCAGGCGCTCAACGCGGAGGACGCCACCGTGGCCGCCGCCGTCGCCGCCGTCCTGCCCGAGCTCGCCCGCCTCGTCGACCGGGCCGTCGAGGCACTGCGCGCCGGCCATTCCGTGCACTACTTCGGCGCCGGGACGTCCGGCCGCCTCGCCGTCCTCGACGCCGCGGAGCTGCGCCCCACCTTCAACGCCCCCGAGGGGCTCGTCGTCGCCCACCACGCCGGCGGCCCGGCGGCGCTGCTGGAGGCCGTGGAGAACGTCGAGGACGACGCCGGACTCGGCCGCGCCGAGGCGGATGCCCTGGGGCCCGGCGACGTCGCCATCGGGCTCACCGCGTCGGGGCGGACGCCGTTCGTGCGCGGTGCGCTCGAGCGGGCTCGCGAGGTGGGCGCTGTCACGGCGCTCGTCACCGCCAACCCGGACGCCGAGCTCGCCGCCCTCGTCGACCACGTGCTGGCGGCCCACACCGGCCCGGAGGTGCTCACCGGCTCGACCCGCCTCAAGGCCGGCACCGCCCAGAAGCTCGTCCTCAACTCGTTCTCGACCGCACTGATGATCCGGCTCGGCCGCACGTGGTCCAACCTCATGGTCGACGTGGTCGCCACCAACGCCAAGCTGCGCGGCCGTGTTCTGCGCATCCTCCAGGAGGCGACCGGCGCCGACGAGGCCTCGGCCCGCGTCGCCCTCGACGCCGCCGACGGCGAGCTCAAGACCGCGCTGCTGTCGATGCTCGCGCACGTCGACGCCGCGACCGCCCGGACCGCGATCGAGGACCACGAGGGCTCGGTCGCCCGCGCCCTCGCCGCGCTCGCGCCTGCCACCGCGCTGTCTCTTATACACATCTCCGAGCCCACGAGACGCGTAGTAATCTGGGGGGGGGGTGGTGGTTTGGGCGGAGGAGGGG
>NZ_JBNDHY010000008.1:0-53979 GCF_056755315.1 Monashia sp. HAY1-2A | reverse complement strand
GGACGCAGCCGGACACACTTTCACGACAGAGGCCCTCCCGGGACACCCCGGGCAGGGCCTCTGCCGCATTTTCCGGACCTTGGGGTCAGCCCGACGTGCCGGGCTCCACGGTCCGGACCTCCGCCACCTGCACGAGGATGCGGTGCCCGTCGGTGCGCACCAGCTGGACTTCGTGGAGGCGACGGTCTGAGAATCGGGCAAATGGGGTATGTCGGGCGCAGCCCGGCGCCAACCCCGGTGCCGCGACGCGGAGGTCCGCCCATGCCCGGTCCGCTCGACCCGCCCGCACCGTCGCCGACGCGACCCGTCCGTTCGCGCGGCCGGGGAGCCGTCGCCGGCGTCGTCGGGGCGGTGCTGGCGGCGACGATGGTGGTGGCACCCGACGCGGTCGCCGCGGACACACCCGGCCCGCTACCCGCGTCCGGCGGCTCGAGCGCCCAGACGGCGACGCCGGGGCCCGACCCGACGACCTCAGCGCCGGCCCCGCCGACTTCGGCGACCTCCGCGCAGCCCGGCACGGTGTCGGTGGCCGGCACCCCGCGTGTCGGCGCGAGCCTGACCGCCGTCACCGAGGGCTGGGACCCCGACCTGACGCTGACCTACCAGTGGACCGTCGACGGCACCCCCCTCGCGGGCGCCACGGACCCGACCCTCGTCCCACCGGCGTCGTCCCTCGGCAGGCAGGTCGCGGTCATCGTGACCTCCCACCGCGGCGACACCGTCGTCGACGTGGTGACGAGCGACCCGATCGGACCGGTCGGACCGGGGATCTTCACCGCGGCCCCAGCCCCGTCGGTGACCGGGACGCTGCGCGTCGGTCGCATCCTCACCGCGGTCCCGGGCGCCTGGGCGCCGGCCGCCACCTTCACCTACCAATGGCGCGTCGACGGCGTGCCTGTGAGCGGTGCCACCCGGAGCACCTACACGCTGCAGGCCGCCGACCGGACCAAGCGGGTGACGGTGACGGTCACCGGCTCGCGGGACGGTTTCACGCCGGTCGCGCGCACGTCCGCACCGACGGCTGCCGTCGACTGGGGCATCTTCGCGGCGGCTCCCGTCCCGGTGGTCACCGGTACGCCGCAGATCGGCTCGTCCGTGGGCGTCGCACCGGGGACGTGGTCGCCCAGCGCGACCCTGAGCTACCAGTGGCGGATCGACGGCCGCGCCGTCGCCGGCGCGACGAAGTGGTGGCTCTACCTCGACGCGACGCGGCTCGGGCATCGCGTCGACGTCGTCGTCACGGCGCGACGGTCGGGTTTCCTCACGGTCGTGCGAACGAGTGCGTCGCGCGGACCGATCACCCGCCCGTTCACCACCGCACCGACGCCGACCGTCGGTGGGTTCTTCCGGCGCGTCGGGTGGCCGGTCACCGTGACCACGGGCGCATGGAGCCCGTCCGCCGGTATCACGGTCCAGTGGCGTCGCAACGGTGTCGCCATCCCGGGAGCCACGACCCGCGCCTACCGGCCGACGCGGGCCGACCTCGGCAAGCGGCTCACGGTGACGGTCACCGGGCGACGGGCCGGCTACACGACCACCGCACGTACGAGCGCCGCCACGCCCGCGATCCTGCCCGCGCCCTACGGCTTCACCGACGCCGGCACCCCGGCGACACCTCCGGTGGCCGCCTACGCCCCCTCGACGATCAAGCTCATGACCGACGAGCAGTGGGCCAAGGTCACGGCCAGCGGCGTGTGGCGGAGTGGTTGCCCGGGCTACCGGACGTCGTTCCGGCGCGTCGAGGTGCCCTACCGCGGGCTCGACGGCCAGACGCACCGCGGCTGGGTCAATGTCAATGCCGACGTCGCCACGAGCACCGCGAAGATCTTCAACACCCTCTACGCCAAGGGTTTCCGCATGCACCGCGTCGAGGGCATCGAGATGTTCGGCGGCTGGGAGTGGCTCGGGTCGAAGGGCAACGTGTCGACGGCGCTCAACTGCCGCAAGCCCTCGGAGCAGAACTCGAGCAACTCGTCCTCACCGCACGCGTGGGGCCGCGCCCTCGACCTCAACCCGGTGCAGAACCCCTACATCAACCCGCGCACCGGCACGTGGGACCCCAACGCCCCCGCCTCCTCGACCGCCCCCGGGGCGATTCGCTACGGCGGCCTCGCCTGGACGGTGCTGCGTTCCTACGACTGGTACTGGTCGGGCACCGACGCGTGGCGCGACTACATGCACTTCGACACCGGATACCCGTCGCGGCCCAAGGCGGGCTACGCCACGACCCCGGACGGAGACGACCTCCTGCACGGCACCCTGCGCTGAGGCGTCGCGCCGTCGACGCGACCGTCGACAGTGCTCGTCGACAGTGCTCGTCGACAGTGCTCGTCGACAGTGCTCGTCGACAGTGCTCGTCGACCCGAGTGGGCTCGACGCGGAGGCATGCCACAGGTAAGGGTGGGGCATGAGCAGCGGCCTCGACGCAGACCACACCTTCGACGTCATCGTCATCGGGCTCGGCCCCGGCGGCGAGCACGTGGCCGGCACCCTCGCCGAACGCGGGCTGCGCGTCCTCGGCGTCGACCGCCGCCTCGTCGGCGGCGAGTGCCCCTACTGGGGATGCATCCCGTCGAAGATGATGATCCGTGCTGCTGACGCCCTCGCCGAGGCGCGGCGCGTCCCGGACCTCGCGGGCAGCATCGGCCAGGTCAGTCCCGACTGGGGGCACGTGCACCGGCGCATCCGCGACGAGGCCACCGACGACTGGGACGACAAGGTCGCCGTCGACCGCCTCGTCGGCAAGGGCGCCACGTTCGTCCGGGGGACCGGAGTCATCACCGGGTCCGGCCGGGTCGCCGTCGACGGCACCGCGTACACCGCGACCACCGGGATCGTCGTCAACACCGGCACGACCCCGGCGATCCCGCCCATCGAGGGCCTCGCGGACGTGCCCTACTGGACCAACCACGAGGCCGTCGAGGCCGCCGAGCTGCCGGCCTCGCTCGTCGTGCTCGGTGGCGGCGCCATCGGCTGCGAGCTGAGCCAGGCCATGGCCCGCTTCGGCACGAGCGTCACCGTCGTCGAGGCGGCCGACCGGCTCCTCGCCCTCGAGGAGCCGGAGGCGTCGGCGAAGGTGGCGGAGGTGTTCGAGGCCGAGGGCATCACGGTGCACACCGGCGTCGGCGCCACCAGGGTCGAACGGCACGACGCCGGCGCCACCAGGGTCGAACGGCACGACGCCGGCGTCCGCGTCAGCCTCGAGGACGGCAGGCACGTCGACGCCGACCGGATCCTCGTGGCCACCGGCCGGCGCCCCGACGTCACCGGCGTCGGGCTGCACCACGTCGGTGTCGCCGAGGACGCACGCTTCGCCCCGGTCGACGACGAGTGCCGCGTCGCCGACGGCGTCTGGGCCATCGGAGACATCACCGGCAAGGGCGCGTTCACGCACGTGTCGATGTACCAGGCTGCGGTCGTCGTCCGCGACGTCCTCGGCGACGACGGGCCGCCCGCGGAGTACGCGGCGCTGCCCCGGGTCACCTTCACCGACCCCGAGGTCGGCGCGGTCGGCCTCACCGAGGCGCGGGCCCGCGAGCAGTACGACACGGTGCAGGTCGGCGTGACACCGCTCGGTGAGACGACGCGGGGCTGGATCGCCAAGGCCGACGGCCTCATCAAGGTGGTGGCCGACGCCGACAGCGGGCTGCTCGTGGGCGCGACCGTCGTCGGCCCTGCGGGTGGTGAGCTCCTCGGGGCGCTCGCGGTGGCGGTCCACGGCAAGGTCCCCGTCACCCGGCTCCGCTCGATGATCTACGCCTACCCGACGCTGCACCGTGGCATCGAGGACGCGCTCGGCCGGCTCGCCTGACGGGGTCGACGAGGGCGGGTACGGTCGACGGTCCGGCCGGCGAGCCACGACCGGCTCGGGTGCGGGGCCGTCGGAGACGCCCGGCTTCGGACGCTACGGTGAGGCCATGCCCCAGCGCCTGCTCGCCCTCGACCTCGACGGGACGACCCTCAGCCACATGGGCGAGCTGTCGCCCCGTGTCCGCGAAGCCGTCCGGGCGCTGCCGGAGGAGGTCAGGGTCGTCGTGGCCACCGGACGCTCGATCCTCGCGACGACCCCGGTGCTCGAGGAGCTCGGGATCACCACCGGGTTCGCCGTCTGCGCCAACGGGGCCGTGACGCTCGAGCTCGACCCGGCCGCCGAGCAGGGCTACCGAATCGTCGACACGGTGACCTTCGACCCGCGGCCCGTGCTGGAGAAGATGCGGGTCGCCCTTCCCGACGCGCTCATCGCCGTCGAGGAGCTCGGCGTCGGGTTCAAGGTCAGCCGGTACTTCCCGGACGGTGAGCTCATGGGCGAGTCGCGCGTGGTGTCGTGGGACGAGCTCGTCGAGCACCCCGTGACCCGTGTGACGCTGCGTCAGCCCGAGGCCAGCGCCGAGGAGTTCATGGAGATGGTCGAGCGGGCCGGCCTGCACGGCGTGTCCTACGCCGTCGGCTGGTCCGCCTGGCTCGACATCAACCCCGAGGGCGTGTCCAAGGGGTCCGCGCTCGAGCTCGTCCGGCGCAGCCTCGGCATCGAGCCGATCCACACCATCGCCTGCGGCGACCAGCGCAACGACCTCGAGATGCTGCACTGGGCGGCCTGGGGCGTCGCCATGGGCAACGCTCCCGACCAGGTCAAGGCCGTCGCCGACGAGGTGGCCGGTCACGTCGACGAGGACGGCCTCGTGCCCGTGCTCGAGGCGGTGAGTGCCGCGGTCAGGGACGGCGTCCCGTTCCGCGACGGCGTGCCCTCCGGGGCCACTGCACGTCTCGAGCTGTGACGCGCTCGCGCGGCCGGCGAGGCACGACGAGAATTCTCCCGGGTCGTGTCGAGACCGTCGGCCGCCGTTCGACGCAAGGGTGAGAGCAGGCGCACCGCCTGCACCGACCGAAGGAGACACCGTGCGTTTCATGATCATCGTCCCGGCCAACGCGGACTCCGAGCAGGGCCGAACCGGCACCGTCCAGCAGTTCGCGGACATGCAGGCCTACAACGAGCAGATGCTCCGCGCCGGCGTCTTCGTCGCGGGTGAGGGCCTGCACCCCACGAGCCGCGGGGCCCGCGTCACGTGGGCCGACGGCGAGTGGTCGGTGACCGACGGCCCGTTCGCCGAGGCCAAGGAGCTCATCGCCGGGTTCACCATCATCGAGGTGTCCTCCCGCGAGGAGGCCCTCGAGTGGCTCAAGAAGTGGCCGGCGTCGTGCGCGCCCGACCCGGGCCTGCACCTCGAGCTGCGCCAGGTCTATGCGCCCGAGGACTTCGGCGAGGAGTTCACCGCCGAGATGCGCGAACGTGAGGAGCGCATGCGCGAGGAGGCCGCCCGCAACGCGGCCCGCGGCTGACCTGCGGTCCGGGTGGTCACCACGGGACGCGTCCCTGAGGGCGTGATGCGCCGCGACCGCTACGTCACTGCTCAGTCAGAGTGAGCAGTGACGTAGCGGTGGTGGGTGTCCACCTGCCGGGTCGCGGGGCACCGGGCGGCCCCCGGAGTCGGTGCGGCGTGCGAGAGTGGCCCGGTGGCCGTGACGACCCAGCCCCACCCGGGCGAGCCGAGTCCTGACGAGGTGCGTCGCACCCTCGAGGCCGTGTGGCGCATGGAGGCCGCCAAGGTGACCGCCGTCGTGGCGCGCGTCGTCGGCGACATCGGCCTGGCCGAGGACCTCGCGCAGGACGCGTTCGTGCAGGCCCTCGAGCAGTGGCCACGTGACGGTGTCCCCGACAGGCCGGGGGCCTGGTTGACGCAGACCGCCCGCCGCCGGGCCGTCGACCGGATCCGCCGTGACGTCAACCTCGCCCGCAAGCTGCAGCAGGTCGGCCACGCCGAGGAGCTGCGGGTCGCCGACCTCGCCGAGGCCGACTTCGACGCCGCGCTCGAGGACATCGACGACGACGTCCTGGGCCTCATCTTCGCCGCCTGCCATCCCGCCCTCACCGCCCAGGCCCGGATCTCCCTGACGCTGCGGATGATCGGCGGCCTGACGACGCGCGAGATCGCGCGGGCGTTCCTCACCACCGAGACGACGATCGGCCAACGCATCTCGCGGGCGAAGCGAACGCTGAGCCAGGACGGCGTGACCGTCGCCGTGCCGTCCGGGTCCGAGCTGGCGCCCCGGCTCGCGTCCGTGCTCGAGGTCGTCTACCTCGTCTTCAACGAGGGGTACGCCGCGACGTCCGGGCGCGACTGGGTCCGCGGCGACCTCATGGAGGAGGCCATCCGTCTCGGGCGCGTCCTGGCCGCACTCGCGCCGCGTGAGGCCGAGGTCCACGGGCTGCTCGCCCTCATGGAGATCCAGGCCTCGCGCACCCGCGCGCGGATCGGCCCCGACGGCGAGCCGGTGCTGCTCCTCGACCAGGACCGCACCGCGTGGGACTGGGCCCTGATCCGCCACGCGCTCGCAGCCCTCGACCGGGCCCTCGCCCTCGCCGCCGCACCGGGCACCGACGGTGCCGCCCCCTCCGGACCGGGTCCCTACCTGCTCCAGGCGGCGATCGCCGCCTGCCACGCCCGGGCCCGCACGGCCGAGGAGACCGACTGGGCGCAGATGGTCGCTCTGTACGAGCAGCTCGCGGCAGTGCGTCCCTCGCCGGTCATCGACCTCAACCGCGCCGTCGCCCTGTCCTACGCCGCCGGTCCCGAGGCCGCCCTCGGCGTCGTCGACGAGCTGGTGGACGCCGGCGCGCTGGCCGACTACCACCTTCTCCCGAGCGTCCGGGGGGACCTCCTCCTGCGCCTGGGGCGGGGCGAGGAGGCCAGGGCCGAGTTCGCGCGCGCGGCCGACATGGCCCAGAACGAGGCCGAGCGCACGCTGCTTCGACGACGGGCCGCCGCGGAGGACTGACCCGAACCGTCACGGGCACCGGTGCATGAGGACTACCGTCGGAAGACCCTGCACCGACGACGACCGTCGACCGGGTCCGCCACGGAGGGAGGCCGCACGTGGCCCGCACCGAGGGCCGGGGCGCCACCCGGCACGCGACCGGCACGAAGTCCGACGTCGAGCACTGGGAGTCCGGCCGATCCACGACACGACCCGGCCGCGGGCCCTTCGACAACGCCTACACGCGCGGCATCACCGAGGAGCTGCCGCGACCCGCCGTCCGCAGCCGCGCCCTGCCGCCGATGCCGTTCGTGCTGCACGGCGCGGTGGTCACGCCCGAGGGTGCCTGGTCCAGCGGCTACGTCACCGTGGCCGACGGCGTGGTGGCACGGGTCTCGAGGCGCAAGCCGGGCGACCTGCCGGTGCAGGAGACGGACGGCGTCATCCTGCCCGGCCTGCTCGACCTGCACGGCCACCCCGAGTTCAACGTCTTCGCCGCCTGGGAGCCCCCGAAGCTCTTCGCCAACCGGTACGCATGGCGGCGCTCGACGCCGTACCAGCAGCTCGTCCGGGACCCGCAGAACGTCCTGCTGACGCGCGTGCCGCCGGGGACGGAGACCCGGTACGCGGAGGTACGCGCGCTCGTCGGCGGCGTGACCGGCATCCAGGGCGCGTCCGGCGCGAGCACGGCGACCGCTGAGCCGCTCGTGCGCAACGTCGACCAGTGGGCGTTCGGCGCGCACCGTGCCAGGTCGATGATCGACCTGCCGTCGGGCTCCTTCGGGCTGCCGACCTTCCAGCGCGTCATGGAGCGGATCGCAGCGGGTGAGGTCACCGCGTTCTACCTGCACCTGTCCGAGGGGCGGCGTGGAGATGCCGTGAGCGCCAAGGAGTTCCGACACTTCCTCGACCTCGGCGGCGCCACCCCGGCGACGAACATCATCCATGGCAGTGCCCTCTCGGCGGACGACCTGCGCACGGTCGCGGCCGCCGGGTGCCGGCTCGTGTGGTCGCCCCAGTCGAACCTGCGCCTCTACGGCGAGACGACCCTGGCGGGTGAGGCGCTCGCGGCGGGCATGCCGGTGGCGCTCGGGGCCGACTGGTTGCCGTCGGGCTCGACGAGCCTGCTCGCCGAGATGAAGGTCGCGCGCCGCGAGCTGGCCCAGCAGGGGCACCCGCTGGCCGCGGCGGACCTCGTCGCGATGGTGACGTCGGTGGCCGCCCGCGTCGCCGGGCTGGACGAGCACCTCGGCGCGCTGGCGGAGGGCCGGCCGGCCGACCTCGTCGTCCTCGAGCGCCACCACGCCGACCCGTACGAGAACGTCTGCCTCGCGGACCCGTCGTGGGTCGAGCTCGTCTGCATCGGGGGCGACGTCACCTACGCTCGCGCCGACTGGTTCGCCTCGCTCTCCGGCGCGGCCCAGGGAACGACGATCGAGGACCTCACCGCCTGGGGCAAACCGATGCGGCTCGACACCGGTTTCCAGGGCGGCGCCGACGTGCCACCGCTGTCGACGGTGCGTGGTCTGCTCACCGACGCCTACCCCGCGGTGGGGCCGATCTTCGCCTGACCCCACTCAGGCGACGAAGATGCAGAACGGGTGACCGGCGGGGTCTGCGAAGACGTAGAGGGGCTCGTCCTCGTCGTCGGACCGGTCGAGCAGGATCGTCGCGCCGAGCGCCACAGCCCGGTCGCGCTGACGGCCCAGGGCGGGCAGGTCGTCGACCGTCATGTCGAGGTGCGACATCTGGCGCTGGCGTGCCGGGTCGGGGCCGTCGGCGCTCCACACCGGTGGCTCGTACGCGGCGACCTGCTGGAAGGCGAGACCCCGCCCGCTGCGGGCGGCGTCCGGCTCGGGCCGCAGCACGAGCCAGTCCTCGCCGTTCGGATCCGGCTGACCGGCCGGTGGCAGCTCGTCACCCGGGCGGTAGGCGTAACCGAGCAGCTGCCGGTAGAACTCGGCGAGGGCCCGCGCGTCCGGGCAGTCGAGGACGACCTGGCGGAGCATGGGGTAGTCGCTGACGTCGCGGTCCATCACCCGACCGTAGCCCGTGGCGGTGACGCCCACCCGCTGCAGCGGGCCCCGGGGCGCGGCGCGGACGCCGGTCGGAAAGGGTCCGAACACGATCCGAACACGGTCCGGACCGTCGCCTGACCCCGGCCGGGCACCGTGGGTGCCATGACGAACGACATCCGCCGGACCACCGGCACGCTCCGAACCGTCCTGCAGCCGTCCGGCGCCGTCGTCGCCGCGGTGCTCCTCGCGGGCGGCCTCGCCCTGGGCGCCTGCTCCACGGGCGACGCCCCCGGTGCCGGCGGCACGGCTGTCGGCCTCGGTGCCGCGCAGGCACAGGCCTCCGGCGCCTCGGCCGACGCGACGACTGCCGACCTGGTCGACGCCGACCTGGTCGACGCAGCCCTGGGAGCGCCTGCGCCGGCGACGTCCGCGACCGCCGCGGACGCGCCCTTCGGCCAGGGCGACCGGCGCGGGCTCAGGGCTCGGCTGTTGCGCGCCCTACACGCCACGTGGGTCACCGAGGGCCGGACCGGGCCGGTCACGCACCAGGCCATCCGGGGCGAGGTCACCGCGGCATCGAGCACATCGGTGACCGTCAGGGCCCGGGACGGCGTCTCGTCGACCTTCACCGTCACCGGCGACACGAGGGTCCGGGCCCGCGCGAACGGCACGGCCCACGACTCGTCGATGGCCGCAGTCCGCGTCGGTGACAAGGCGTTCGTCGTGGGTACCGGTGCGACGCGCCCGACGGCCGGTGTCGTCGTCTTCCGCCACGCCAACGTGACCCCGTCGACCACACCTTCCCCGGGCACGACGAGCTGACCCCTGCTCCGCCGCGACGTCGCGGTCAGGAGGCCACGGGCTCGTCGCGCGACGCGTCCGGGGAGTCCTCCTCGGCCGGTGCGTCCGACGCGTTGCGGGTGGCCGCATCGGCACGCCGCCTGGCCACGAGGCTCGTCAGGGTGACGACGGCGAGGATGCCGACGATGACGCCGAGCGAGGCGAGCGTCGGGATCTCGGGGACGCCGGGCCACACGGTGTGCCCCCAGTGGAGCACCAGCTTGGCACCGATGAAGGCCAGGATGAGCGACAGGCCGTGCCCGAGGTGCACGAGCGAGGACAAGGCGTTCTCGAGGACGAAGTAGAGCGCGCGCAGGCCGAGCAGCGCGAACGCGTTCGTCGCGAAGACGAGGTAGGGGTCGCCGGTGATGCCGTAGACGGCCGGGACCGAGTCGATGGCGAAGACGACGTCGGTGCCGAGGATCGCGACGGCCACGACGGCGAGCGGCGTCAGCCGGCGGCGCCCGCCGCGCCTGACCGACAGGTGCGTGCCGTCGTAGTCATCGGTGACCGGGTGGAAGCGGCGGACCAGCTTGACGCTGCGCAGGTTCGCGACGTCGATCTGGTGGTCGCCGTGCGACAGCGCGTCCCGGCCGACCTTGACGGCGGTGGCCAGCAGGATCGCGCCGAAGAGCAGGAAGGTCCACGAGAAGGTGGCGATCATCTGGGCGCCGACGGCGATGAAGACGCCCCGCAGCACGAGGGCGCCGGCCACCCCGATGAGCAGCACCCTCTGGCGCAGCTCGCGGGGCACGGCGAACGCCGACAGCAGGATGATGAAGACGAAGAGGTTGTCGACCGACAGCGACTTCTCCACGAGGTAGCCGGTGTAGTACTCGAGGCCCTGCGGCGAGCCGTACCGGGACCAGAGCCACGCGCCGAAGGCCAGCGGGATCGCGACGTAGAACGCCGACCAGGCCACGGCCTCGCGCATGCTGGGGTCGTGCGGCCGTCGGGTGATGACGAAGTCGACCGCGAACAGGGCCACGATGCCGAGGATCGTGGCGGTCCACAGCGTCGGCGTCCCGATGGACAGGGTGGTCGTCGCGGTGCTGGACACGGTGGTGGTCGCGGTGGCGGACACGGTCGCGGTGGCGGACACGGCGGTCGGCGGGGCAAGGGTGGTGAGCACGGTGGTCTCCTCAGAACGGACACGTGGCGGTTCGTCTGAGGTCTCCTCCACCGGCTGGCACCGGCTCCCGTCCGGGGCGGCTGGGCCGCCGTACTGACCGGAACGGGACGTGGAAGTACTCCCCTCGTGCACAAGGGTACGTGACGCGTCGACCGAAGCCCAAGACGCCGCCGCGCGTCACCCCGACGGCAGCGGCGGTCGCACCCGGTTCTCGGGAGGAGGCACCGGCGTCCCGTCCGGTCCCACAGCCGCGGGCAGCCGGAGCGTGAACCGGGCCCCGCCCTCGGCCGCGTGCCCGGCCTCGACGTGTCCGCCGAGCAGCTCGGAGAGGCGCCCGACGATGGCCAGGCCGAGGCCCGTGCCGACCGGCCGAAGGCCCCGGTAGCGCTCGTGCAGGACCGACGGCTCGAACGCGACGGCGAGGTCGTCGTCGGTGAGGCCGGGACCGCCGTCGCGCACCTCGACGACGTGGACGGCCCCGGGCCCCGGGTGGGCGGCACCTGCGACGGTCCCCTCGGTACGCACCTCGACGACGATCGGCCGTCCCGACGGCGTGACGCGCAGGGCGTTCTCGAGGAGCCCGTCGACGAGCTGCCGCAGCCGCCCCGCGTCGGTGAGCACGGGCGCCGCCCGAACCCTCGTCACGAGTGCGAACGGGACCCCCACCGCGCCGCACCGTGCCGACCACACCGCCTCCACCTCATGGCCCACGACGACGAGGTCGGTGGGCCGGGGGTGCAGGCTCGGCGCCTGCGCACCGAGCCGCGCCAGGTCGAGCAGGTCGCCCACGAGACGCTCGAGGCGACGCGACTCCAGCAGCACGACACCACCCACCCGCGCCGCGTCCTGCGGGGGCACGACCCCGCTCGCGAGCGACTCGGCGTACCCGGTGATCCCGGTCAGCGGCGTCCGCAGGTCGTGCGACACCGACAGGAGGAAGTCGCGCTGGCGTCCCTCCGAACGCGAGAGCGAGGCCGACAGCAGGTTGAGGGCGCTCGCCACCTCGGCGACCTCGTTCGGCCCCTCGACCGGGACCGTGACGTCGCGTCGACCGGCGGCCAGGGCGTGCGCGGCATCGGCGGTCCTGCGCAGCGGGCGCGCGAGCCGAGCGGCGAGGGCCGCACTGACGGCGACGGCGACGAGCGCGGCGATGGCGAGAGCCAGCAGGACGCGGCGGACCAGCCGGTCAGAGGCGGCCGTCGCGTCGGACCGGCGCTGGGCCAGCACGATGCCACCTGCGTCGGTCGGCCGTCCCTCCACGAGGACGGTCGTGCCGTCGAGCTCGTCCCGCCCCGACACCGGCCGCCCGGCGAGCAGCGCCTCGGTGCGGGCGGGCGTCAGCGCCGCACGGGCCAGACGGCTGGTCGAGACGACGATCCCGCCCCGGCCGACGCTGGCCGACTCGACGCCGAGCGCCCCGAGGGTGCGGACCGCCCGGTTCTGCGCGACCCGCGCCACCTCACCGGTGTCGGCGCGGGCCGCCGCCGCGTCGGCGATCCGGGCGAGGGTGGCGCGCGCCGAGTCCTCGGCGGAGGAGCGCGCCAGCCCGACCGCGAGGAGCCCGGCGAGCACGGCGGTGAGGACCGCGATGCCGACGGCGAGCTGTGTGATGCGCCGCGACAGCGACGCGCCGTGCGAGGCGCCGTGCGAGGCGCTCACGGCGCGCGCTCGGCCGCGTAGCCAACGGACCGGACGGTGCGGATCGGGCTCGCCTCGCCGAGCTTCGCACGCACCTGCGCCACGTGGACGTCGACGGTCCGCCCACCCGCGGTGGAGCTGTAGCCCCACACCTCGCTGAGCAGCCGTTCCCGCGTGAAGACGACACCCGGGCGCCGCAGCAGATGTGCCAGGAGGTCGAACTCCGTTGCGGTCAGGGCGATCTGGCGGCCGTCGACGGTGACTTCGTGGCTCGTGAGGTCGACGCTGAGGGACCCGTGGCGCAGCACCTCCGGCGTGCCCGCGGTGCCGCGTGTCCGACGGAGGACACCGCCGAGGCGCGCGACGAGCTCGCGGGGGGAGAACGGCTTGGTCAGGTAGTCGTCGGCGCCCAGCTCGAGCCCCAGGACGCGGTCCACCTCGTCGTCGCGCGCGGTGACGAACAGCACCGGCGTCCAGTCGTTCTCGGCCCGCAGCCGCCGGCACACCTCGATGCCGTCCATCGTCGGCAGACCGATGTCGAGGATCACCGCCGAGGGACGCATCCGGCGGACGGCGGCCAGGGCCTGCCCACCGTCACCGACGACCTCGACCCCGTAGCCGGCGGCGCGCAGGTTGAGGCGCAGGAGGTCGGCGATGGTCGCCTCGTCCTCGACGACGAGCACGAGGCCACGCCGTGCCGGTGCGTCGCTGCTCGGGGGTTGGGCCGTGGGCACGCTCGCAGCGTAGAGCCCGCCGGACGCGCAGGCGTCACGCCGACGTCAGGATCGTGTCAGGACCGGTCCGTGGCGTGCGCGGCCGGGTCGGTCGGTCCGCCCGCGAGCGGTCCGGCCACGGCGTCCGCACCGGCGTCCGCACCGGCGTCCGCACCGCTGCCCGGACCGCTGTCCGGACCGCTGCCCGGACCGCTGCCCGGGCCCGGGGCTCGGCCACGACGCCGCAGGACGACCGCCGCGACGATGCCCCCGGCGAGGGCGAGGAGTCCGGCTGCCGCCCACCAGGACCCGGCCTCGGCCGCGATCCAGGCCTGGACGACCGCGAGACCCACGGTGGCGTAGAGCGTCGCCCACACCGCCGACCCGACCACCGCCGCCGGCACGTACCAGCGCAACGGCATCCGCATGACGCCGGCGGTCAGGTGCACCGCGGTCTGGACGCCGACCGTGAGGTAGGACAGCGTGACGGCCACGGGCCCCAGTCGTCGCAGCCACGCCTCGGCGCGCGAGGTCAGTTCGTTGTGCCTGCCACGGTAGCGACGCCACCCGGAGACGGCCCCACGGCCGACCCAGTACGTGCCGTTCGAGCGGACCATCGCGCTCGCGAACAGTGCGAGGAACGCCTGCCAGAAGGGCAGGGCGGCGATGGCGTCGAGCATGGCGCCACTCTAGGTGTCCCGCCGGCGGCCCCGGTCCGGCTGTCGACCTCGGCGGCACGGCCTGCGCTTCGCGGCACGTGCCGCTCGGCCCCGGCCCGGCCCTGCCCCGAAGCGCGCACCGTGCCGCGAACCACCGCGGCGGTGGGATGCTTGGCCCTGCCATGTCGAACGCCAGCGCCCGCCCGAGTCACGACCTCGTCATCACCTCGCCCTCGAACCCGCGCCTCAAGTCCCTCCTCGGGCTGCGTCGGCGCCGGACCCGTGAGGAGACCGGCCGCACCCTCGTCGAGGGGTACGAGGAGATCGGGCTCGCGCTGTCGGCCGGGGTGCGACCCGCGTCGGTGTTCGTCTGCGAGGAGCTCTTCAGCCCCGCAGGGGTGGCCGGGTCCCAGCGCATCGGGGACCAGGCCGAGCTGCTCGACCGGCTCCGCGACGACCGCGTGGAGGTCGTGCGGCTGGGTCGGGCCGCGTTCGAGAAGGTGTCCTACCGCGAGGGGCCCGACGGGCTGCTCGCCGTCGTCGACGCCGTGGGTCGGCCGCTCGGCGACCTGCGCGTCGACGCCCCGGACCACCTGACGCTGCTGTCGCAGGGCGTCGAGAAGCCCGGCAACCTCGGCGCGATGCTGCGCACGGCCGACGCGGCCGGCGTGGACGCCGTCGTGGCGGCCGACCCCGTCACCGACTGGGGCAACCCGAACGTCGTCCGTGCGAGCAAGGGCACGGTGTTCGCGGTGCCGGTGGCGGCCGCCCCGACCGCCGAGGTCCTCGCCTGGCTGCGGGCCAACGACGTCCGGCTCGTCGTCACGACGCCCGAGACCGACCTGCTGCACACGGACGCCGACTACACCGGACGCGTCGCCGTGGCCGTGGGCAGCGAGAAGCACGGGGCCGACGCGGCCCTGCTCGCGGCCGCCGACGTGCGGGTGCGCATCCCGATGCACGGCCGGGCCAACAGCCTCAACGTGTCGGTGGCGGCCGCCGTGGTCCTCTACGAGGCCGTCCGCCAGCGCACGCGGTGACGTCCGGTCTGCGTACGTGTGTGGCGCGTGTGGCGGTCGTGTGACGCCCGGGTAACGGCTCGTCAGGGGCCCTACCGACCGGGACAGGGGGTGGTCAAGAGCACCCCTCGGCGTGTGTCACGATGTTCTGTATGCGAGTTGACCACGTCTCCTATGCGGCCGAGGCGGGTGGCCTCAAGGCCACGGCCGAGCGCCTGTCGAAGCTCATCGGTGTGACGCCCGTCGACGGCGGGGTCCACCCGCGGTTCGGCACCCGCAACATCATCTTCCCGCTGGCCAAGGACCACTACCTCGAGGTCGTCGAGGTGCTGGACCACCCGGCGTCCGACAAGGCGCCCTTCGGCCAGGCCGTCCGGGCCCGCTCCGAGGCCGGCGGCGGCTGGCTCGGCTGGGTCGTCGCGGTCGACGACATCACCGTCGTCGAGAAGCGCCTCGGCCGCGACTCCGTGGAGGGCAACCGGCACCGTCCCGACGGTACCGAGCTCAAGTGGCGCCAGCTCGGCATCAAGGGCCTGCTCGCCGACCCGCAGGTTCCCTACTTCATCGAGTGGGACGACATGACGGTGCACCCGTCCGCCGGTTCCGACACGGAGGTGTCCATCGACAACCTCCAGATCGCCGGCGACCCGCGGCGCGTCCGCGAGTGGCTCGGCCCGGAGGACACGTTCGACAAGGGCGGCATCGACTTCACGTTCGTGGCGCCGCACGGCACGCCGGGGCTGCTCTCCGTCACCTTCGACACGCCCCGCGGCAAGGTCACGATCTGACCCGACGCCTGACCCGACGGGTCGGCTCGCACCTCGAAGAGGCCACCTCCCGCATCGCGGCAGGTGGCCTCTCGACGTGAGAGGAGCCCTGCTCCGAGGTCCTCCGCGGTTCTCCGGGGCCGGGTCGCGCCCGGGAGCGCAGCGGTCA
Organism: Monashia sp. HAY1-2A; assembly: GCF_056755315.1. Classification (NCBI taxonomy): domain Bacteria; kingdom Bacillati; phylum Actinomycetota; class Actinomycetes; order Micrococcales; family Intrasporangiaceae; genus Intrasporangium; species Monashia sp. HAY1-2A. Next base: position 38,211 of record NZ_JBNDHY010000008.1, on the reverse strand, counting down.
GCGCGGGACGCGTCGCAGCCGCAGCGAGCTGACGACGACGAGCACCGAGGAGAGCGCCGTCGCCGCGCCGGCGACCATCGGGTCGAGCAGCCCGAACGCCGCGAGCGGGATCGCCACGACGTTGTACCCGAAGGCCCACGCCAGGTTCTGCCGGACGACGCGCAGCGTCGCCCGCGAGAGCGCGATCGCGTCGCCGGCGGCCGACAGGTCCGGGCGCGCGAGGACGATGTCCGCAGAGGCCGTCGCGACGTCCGTGCCGGTGCCCATGGCGATGCCGAGGTCGGACTGGGCCAGCGCGGCCGCGTCGTCGACGCCGTCCCCGACCATCGCCACGACCCTGCCCTCGCGCTGGAGCGCGGTGACGACCTCGTGCTTGTCCGCCGGGAGGACCTCGGCGCGCACGTGGGCGGGGTCGATGCCGACCTGCTCGGCGATGCTTCGTGCGTTCGCGGCGCTGTCGCCGGTGAGCAGGTACGGGGTGAGGCCCAGGGCCTGCAACCGGGCCACGGCCGCGGGGGACGTGTCGCGGACGGTTTCCTCCACCGTGAGGGCCGCCTGGGCCACGCCGTCCCAGCCGACGTAGACCGTCGTCCCGGCGTGCGTCGCGGCGTGCTCGACGAGGGCCGGGTCGACCTGCTCGAACAGCACCGCCTTGCCGACGGTGACCTCGGTGTCCCTGATGCGCGCGGTGGCGCCCTCGCCGGGGTTGGCCTCGAAGTCGCGGATGCGGGGCAGGTCCAGCCTCGCCAGGCGGGCGCCGGCGACGATCGCCTGCGCGACGGGGTGCTCGCTGCCCTGCTCGACGGCGGCGGCCGCGACGAGGGCGGCCTTCTTCGACAGCCGCCCGCGCACGGCGATGCTGCGCAGCCGGAGCTCGCCGGTGGTCACGGTGCCGGTCTTGTCCAGCACGACGGTGTCGACGCGTCGGGTCGACTCGAGGACCTCGGGGCCCGTGACGAACGTGCCGAGCTGGGCACCGCGGCCGGTGCCGACGAGCAGGGCCGTCGGCGTCGCCAGGCCGAGCGCGCGGGGGCAGGCGATGAGGAGCACCGTCACCGCGACCCCGAGCGAGCGACCGACGTCGTGGCCGGTGAGCAGCCAGCCGACGAGCGTCGCCGCGGCGACCCCCAGCACGACGGGCACCAGGACGGCCGACACCCGGTCGGCGAGGCGCTGCCCACGCGTCCTGCCGGTCCGGGCGTCCTCGACGAGGCGGTGGATGCGGGCGAGCATCGTGTCGGCACCGACGCGTCGGGCCTCGACGACGATGCGTCCGGTCGTGCTGACCGAGCCGCCCGCCACCTCGCTGCCGGGCCCCACGTCGACGGGGGAGGATCCACCGGTGACGAGGCTCGCGTCGACGGCGCTCGACCCGTCGAGCACGACGCCGTCGGTGGCGATCGTCTCGCCGGGTCGGACGATGAGCTGGTCGCCGACGGCGAGCCGCGCGACGGGCACCCGGACCTCACTCGTCGTCCGGGTGGTCGGGTCGATGCGCAGCACCGACGCGTCGCGGGCGCCGGCGTGCAGCAGCGTCGTCAGCGCCTGCCGGCCGGGCTCCCGGGCGCGGGCCTCGAGGAGACGCCCGCCGAGCAGCACGGTCGTGACCACGGCCGAGGCGTCGGCGTACAGCGCCCGCCCACCGGCGAGGGCGGCGACGAGCGAGTAGCACCATGCGGTGAGGACGCCGAGCGACACGAGCGAGTCCGCCGTCGGAGCGAGGCGGCGCGCGTCGACTGCGGCGAGGCGGTGGAAGGGCCAGGCGCACCACAGCACCACCGGCGCCGCCAGCACCAGCTGGAGCCATCGGCTCCACGTCGGTCCGGGAGCGAGCACCGCCAGCGCGAGCACCGGCACCGTGAGGAGCATCGCGAGGACCAGCCGTGGACGGAGGACGGCACGTGTCGGCGAGCCGTCGAGGTGGCTCGCGTCAGGCGCCCGAGCGTCGTCGTGGGGCCCGGCGGAGGAGGCCGTCGGTTGCCCGTCGAGCGCGCGGCCGGGCGTCCCGGGGTCGGGGGCTGCACCGGTCCTCGAGCGGCGGGCTGCCTCCGCGGCGCGCAGCTTCTCGAGCAGCGCGCCCGCGGCCGGACGCCGGTCGAGCGGGCGCGCGCCGTAGCCCGTCCGCTCGACCTCGGCGACGATGTCCGCGACGGTGAGCGGGGCGGAGTAGGTGACGAGCGCCTTCGCGGTGGCGAGGTCGACGGTGGCCGACTCGATGCCGTCGAGCCGGCTCAGCGTGCCCTCGATGCGGGCCGGGCACGAGGCGCGCGTCATCCCGCTGATCGCCAGCCGGACCTGGTCCGGTCGCTGCGGCCGCGGGGGCGACTGACGCTCGTCGGTGCTCATCGGCTCACCACGTCACCGCAGCGTGTACCCGGCCTCGACGACCGCGGCCTCGACGGCGGCCGGGTCGAGGGGTGCGTCGCTGGTGATGGTGACGGGGGAGTCGGAGCCGGCGTGCAGGTCGACGTCGACGCCGGTGACGCCGGGCACCTCCGACAGCTCCTCGGTGACGCTGGCGACGCAGTGGCCGCACGTCATCCCCGACACGGTGATGGTCGTGACGGTCTGGCTCATCGTGGTTCCTCCGATCGGTTCGGGTGGTTCGGGTGTTCCGTTGGTTCGGCGGGTTCGGCGGGTCCGGCGGTTCGGCGGTCCGGCGGTTCGGCTGCGCCCGAGGCGTGACGACGTCGGCCGCCTCACGCACCATCTCACCTGCGCCGGCCCCGGGCGGTGTTCCTCGCCGTCATGTCGCGGCATCGAGGTACGCGGCGACGAGGCGTCTGGGTGCGCGAGCGAGCCAGGCGTCGGTGACGACCTCTCGCAGCTCGGCCACCGTCAGGCGTCCGAGATCACGTTCGAGCAGGAGGACGGCGTTGTACCCGTTCCAGTGCGGCGTCGTGAACCACGGCGACGCCGGGTCGGAGACCATCGCCAGCTTGTCCTCGGCCGTGCAGTGAAAGGGGAGGACGTCGGTGTAGCGCTCGCCCGTCTCGGGGTCCGTGGCGTCCTTGCGCGGCCCGCGGGCGAAGACGAAGATCCTGCCGCCGACGAGGTAGGCCGGTCGGTCACCGTCCGACGGCTCGCGGGTCACCTCGGGCAGGGCGAGCGCGATCTCGTCGATGTCGGCCAGCCTGGCCCTGCGGGAACGCGCCATGCCTCAGCACGGTAGCCCGCGCACCCGGACCCGCAACACACCGAGCAGTCGTCAACCCGTCACGGGTACTCCAGCTGCGGTTGGCAGCTGCTCGGTGTGTTGCGGGTCGGTGCGGGTGGGTGTCAGGCGAGGTAGTCGTCGACGAGGCGGGCTGCCAGCGCGGTGTAGGTCTGCGGGGTGAGGTCGAGGAACCGCGCCTCGACGTCGGCGGGCAGGCCGAGGCCGCGGACGAACTCGCGCACCTCGTCACCGCCGACGCGTCGTCCGCGGGTCAGCTCCTTGAGCCGCTCGTAGGGCTCCTCCATGCCGGGGACGCCCTGGGCGCCGAGTGCCCGCATCGCCGACTGGATCGGCTCGCCGAGCACCTCCCAGTTGGCCTCGAGGTCGGCGGCCATGCGCTCGGGCACGGCGTCGAGGCCGGCAAGCCCCCGGGACACGTTGTCGACGGCGAGCAGGCTGTGCCCGAAGGCCGTCCCGATGTTGCGCTGCATCGAGGAGTCGGTGAGGTCGCGCTGGAGGCGGCTCTGCACGAGGGTCCCGCCGAGCACGTCGAGCAGGGCGTTGGAGACCTCGAGGTTGGCCTCGGCGTTCTCGAACCGGATCGGGTTGACCTTGTGCGGCATCGTGCTCGACCCGACGGTGCCCTGGCCGCGCACCTGGGCGAAGTAGCCCATCGAGATGTAGGTCCACACGTCGGTGCACAGGTTGTGCAGGATGCGGTTGAAGCGGGCGACGTCGGCGTAGAGCTCGGCCTGCCAGTCGTGGCTCTCGATCTGGGTCGTCAGCGGGTTCCACGTCAGGCCCAGGCCCTCGACGAACGACCGCGACACGGCCGGCCAGTCGACGTCGGGCAGGGCCAGGGCGTGGGCGCCGAACGTGCCCGTGGCGCCGTTGAACTTGCCGAGGTACTCCTGGCCGCCGATGCGGCGCAGCTGCCGGCCGAGGCGGTGGGCGAGGACGGCGAGCTCCTTGCCCATCGTCGTCGGGGTCGCCGGCTGGCCGTGCGTGTGGGCGAGCAGCGGGACGTCCTTGAGCTCGCGCGCCATCGCGGCCACCTGCTCGACGAGCGCCCGCGCCCGCGGCAGCCACACCTGCTCGACGGCGCCCTTGACCATGAGCGCGTAGGACAGGTTGTTGATGTCCTCGCTCGTGCAGCCGAAGTGGACCAGCTCGGCGAGCCCCCGGTCCTCGGCGGCCGGCGCGATGTCGGCGAGGCGGCGCTTGAGGAAGTACTCGACGGCCTTGACGTCGTGGACGGTGACCCGCTCGATCTCGGCGAGCTCGGCCACCTCGTCGGGACCGAAGTCCTCGACGACCGAGCGAAGCCGACGGGTCTCGTCGTCGCTCAGCTTGCGCACGCCGGGCACGACTCCGTGGCTCGTCTGGTGGATCAGCCACTCGACCTCGACCCGGACCCGCTCGCGGTTGAGCGCGGCCTCGGACAGGTGGTCGACGAGCGGTGCCACCGCGCCGCGGTAGCGGCCGTCGAGCGCGCCGAGGGCGATGGGCGGGGTCGCGTCAGCGAGGGAAGCCATGGCCCCCATCCTCCCAGAGCGGGAACCGTGCCCCGACCGCCGTCTCAGCCGATCCCGGCCTCGGCCGGGCGACATGCCAGCCGGGCGAGCGCGTCAGCCGGGCGACGCGTCGGGGGCGGACGCGTCGGGGGCGGACGCGTCGGTGCGCGGGGACGGCTCGGGCAGCTGCATGACCGAGAAGGTCTCGCCCTGCGCCCCGGCGACGACGGCCATCCGGCCGTACGGGCTGTCGAACGCCGGCTGCACGACGCTGCCCCCGAGGCTCGTGACCCGGGCGGCAGCGGCGTCGCAGTCCGCGACGGCGAAGTAGACCATCCAGTGCGAGGACACCTCGGCGGGCGCCTCTGCCGGGATGGCGCCGATGCCGGCGACCGGCTGACCGCTCTCCTCGATCGTGGCCACGGAGTAGCTGAACCCGCCCTCGCCGATCTCCTCGAGGCGGTAGCCGAGGACGTGGCTGTAGAAGGTCCGGCTGGCGGAGTAGTCGCGACTCATCGACTCGGCCCAGCACAGGGACCCCGGCTCGCCGACGAGGTCGGCGCCGGTGTGCGTGCGCGCCTGCCACAGCCCGTACGCGGCACCGGCCGGGTCGGCGCCGACGGCGATCCGGCCGACGTCGAGCACGTCGACCGGTCCGAGGAAGAAGATGCCCCCGGCCGCGAGCGCGAGCTCAGCCGTGGCGTCGACGTCGTCGGTCGCGAGGTAGACCGTCCACACGTCCCGCTGGCCGGGGTCCTGCGGGTCGCGCGCCATGAGACCGGCCACGACGTGGTCGTCCTTGCGCGCCATGACGTACCCGCCGGCCTCGGGCGGGAGGTCCTCGAACGTCCACCCGAACAGCGCGCCGTAGAAGTCGCGGGCACGGGCCACGTCACCGACCAGGACGTCGGCCCAGCACGGCGTTCCGGGGGCGAAGCTGTCCTCGTGGACGGGCACGGTCTTCCTCCTGCAGGTCGGTGGTCGAGGGGGCGTCAGTCGAGGTCGGGCACGAGGAGGGAGAAGACCTCTCCCTCGGGACCCGCCAGCACCGCCCCGAGGCCGTAGGGCCCGTCGAACGGTCCCTGCACCAGCCTCGCACCCAGCTCGACGGCGCGCGCGGCGGAGGACTCGACGTCGTGCGTCGCGAACGAGGCCACCCAGTGCGGCGGGATCTCGGTGGGCCACTCGGCATCGATCTCGGCCAGCCCGTAGGCCGGGTTGCCGTCACCGGTGTGCGCGGTCGACCACCGGGGCCCGCCCGGCTCCGTCTCGTCGGTGAACTCGTGGCCGAAGACGCCGAGGTGGAACCGCTGGACCCGGTCGTAGTCGCGGGTCAGCAGCTCGTTCCACGTCAGGGACCCGGGCTCGTCGAGCAGGCCGGACCCCGGCAGCTCGCCCGGCTCCCAGACGCCGAAGTACGCGCCGCCGGGATCCATGGCCACGAGGGTGCGGGACAGCGCGCCGAGGGGCACCGGCCGGCCGAGGACGCGTCCGCCGTGGGCCTGGACCGCCGTGGCGGCCACGTCGATGTCCCCCACACGCAGGTACGTCGTCCACTGGCTCGGCACGCGCGCGTTCGCCGGCTTGCGGCTCAGGCCCGCGACGGGCTGCCCGCCGAGGAGCGCCATCGTGTAGCCACCGGTGGCGGGGTCGCCGCTCAGCCACGTCCAGCCGAAGAGGTCGGCGTAGAACTGCTTGGCGTGGGGCACGTCGGTCGTCAGCAGGTCGACCCAGCAGGGCGACCCGTACGGGTAGTCGGGCACGGTCGGGCTCAGGTCTCGTGTCGGTCAGGTGAGGGGATGGGCGTGCTGGCTCGCCAGCGTGGCCCTGACATGGTCGAGGATGCCATGGCAGGCGGCCTCGACCTCGGCGAAGCACCGGGCGAAGTGCTCGTCGCCGCCGTACCAGGGGTCGCTCGTCTCCAGCGTGCCGGCCTCGACGGCGGCGGGGTCGAACTCGCGGACCAGCCGGATCTTGCGGCGGTTGGCGGATGTCCCGGCCAGCCGCTGGAGGGTGCGCACGTGCCCCTCGTCGGAGGCGAGCACGAGGTCCAGGTCGTCGAACTCCTCGGGGTCGAACTCGCGAGCCCGGTGGTGCGAGCCGTCGTAGCCGTGCTGGGCGAGGACGGCGACGGTGCGCGGGTCGGCGTGCTCCCCGACGTGCCAGTCACCCATGCCGCTCGAGCTGACCCGGACGTCGTCGGCCAGCCCCGCCTCCTCGACGAGGGACTGGAGGATGACGTGCCCCATCGGCGACCTGCAGATGTTGCCACTGCACACGAAGGTGACGTGGAGGGGGCGCGCGAGCATGCTGCCCATTGAACACCGCAGACTCGCGCCCGGTGCCCGAAGTGCGCAGATTGGCCCGCTTGTTCCGGAGGGCGGCTCGTGAGGGGCGCCGGGCCGGTTCGCGCGCTCCTGTGGCGGCCGCGCGGGGCTGCGTCGAGGCACTCACCGACCCGTGCGCGGCCGATGCCCGGCCCCCAGCCGACCTCACGCGCAGCGGCCGGATTCCCGCCGCGCCTCCACGACGTTTCGCGCGCTTCTGACGTGGGCGCGCAACATATCGCGCGCGCGGACACCGGATGGCGCGCCCCTGTCCTGCTCCACGCCACGGTTCGCGCGCTTCGCACAGAAGCGCGCGAAACATCTCCGGGGGTGGGGGTCGGGACGGTCTCCGGTGGCGCGTGCGGCGTGCTGTCGGTGGTCGGTGCCACGGTGTGGCCATGACGACGACCCGCCCCGCAGCCCAGGCTCCCGAGGACCTCGAGGCCCTTCTCGCCGCCGCCGTCGCCAGCGCCGACCTGGACGCGGTGGCCGCCCTTCACGCGCCCGACGCGGTCGTGAGCCTGCCGGGTGGGCGGGAGGCGGCGGGCCGCGACGCGGTACGCGCGGCGTACGCTGCGGCGCTCGATGCGGGGGCGCTCGTCGACACCGCGCTCGGTGCGGCCTCGACCCGCGCAGTCGTGTCCGGCGCGCTCGCGATGACGACCTCGACCTGGTTCGACGGCACGGTCCGCACGCAGGTGGCGCGCCGGGAGCCGGACGGCACGTGGGTGTGGACGCGGGACGGCTCCCGGCTGCGCGACATCGCCGCGTGCCTTCCGGTCGCCGGCACCGACACGTCGGTGGCGTAGCGTCGGGCGGGTGAGGGCAGGACCGGGGGAGCGCGGCACCGACGAGCACGAGGACCGTCGCCTGACCGACACGACCAGGAGCACCCCCACCCACGCGAACGCCGGCGGAGACGCCGCGGATGGCGACAGGGCAGGCATCGGGCTGATCAGTGGGCCGGACAGCGGGCCGGGCAGCGGCGCCGACCCCGGGGCAGGCCTGCCCGCGAGCCAGGACGTCGACCCCTCGGGCAGCGTTGGCCCACAGCATCGGTCGCACCTCGTCGACCTGACACCGCTGCGTGTCAGCCCGGCGTTCGCGCGCCTCTGGTTCGGCAACGCCCTCGCCGGCATCGGCACGTTCGTCACGAGCACCGCCGTCGGCCTGCACATCTACGACCTGACGCAGTCGACCTTCATGGTCTCGCTCGTCGCCTGGTTCTCTCTCGTCCCGATGGTCGTCGCGGGGCTCTACGGCGGGGCGGTCGCCGACCGGTTCGACCGGCGCACCGTGGCGATCACGGCATCGACCGTGGCCTGGGTCTCGACGGTCACGCTCGCGTCGGTGGCCTGGCTGCACCTCACCCACGTCTGGGTCTTCTACGTCATCACCACCGTCAACGCCGTGGCCGCGACGATCGCGTCGGCCACGCGCCAGGCGATCACGCCGCGACTGCTGCCGAGAGAGATGCTGCCGAAGGCCGCCGCGCTCATGGGCATCTCGGCCGGTGTCATGGTGACGGTCGGGCCGGGCCTCGCGGGCGTTCTCGTCGCACGGGCCGGCTACGCCTGGACCTACACCGTCGACGTCGTCCTCTTCCTCGCCGGGTTCTTCGGCCTGTGGACGCTGCCGCGGATCCGGCCCGAGGGTGACCGGCCGGTCGTCGGCGGCATCGGGTCGGTCCTCGAGGGACTCGCGCACCTGCGCCGGGCGCCGAACGTCCGCATGAGCTTCGTCGTCGACATCATCGCCATGACGTTCGGCCAGCCGATAGTGCTCTTCCCGGCCGTCGGTGCCGTCGTCATCGGTGGTGGCTCCGTGACCGCCGGCCTGCTGCTCGCGTCCTTCGCCGTCGGCGGCATCGTGTCGAGCCTCGGCTCCGGACGGGTCACCGGCCTGCGCTGGCAGGGCGTGGCGATCCGCAACGCCATCGTCGTCTACGGACTCGCGGTGCTCGGCCTCGGCCTGGTGCTCGCGACGACGACGCTCGGTGGGCACGCGGTGGCCTCGCGCGACTTCGGCGACGTCGACCGGCTCGCCCTGACGCTCGCGATGCTGTGCCTCGCGGTCGCCGGTGGTGCCGACAACGTCAGCGCGATCTTCCGGCAGTCGATCCTGCAGTCCGCCGTGCCGGACCACCTGCGCGGCAGAACCCAGGGCGTCTTCACCGTCGTCGTCACCGGCGGGCCGCGCCTCGGGCAGATGTTCGCGGGCACGCTCGCGACGCTGACGGCCACGTGGGTGCCGCCCGTCGTCGGCGGGGTCCTCGTCGTCGCCCTCGTCGTCCTCGCCGTGGCGCGGGTCCGCTCGTTCCGCGAGTACGACGCGCTCGACCCACGCCCCTGACCGACGCGCGCCCCGGAGCGATACGACGTCGGCCCAGACGTGCGCCGTCTCCGCAGGAGTGCGCCCTTGCCCCAGGGATGCGCCGTGCACGGCGCATCCCTGGGCAAGGCGCGCACTCCCGGGGTCGACGCGCACTCCTGGGACGGACCGCGTCGGCCCGTCGCTTGTACCGGGTCAGCCGAGGAGCTCGTCGAGGCGGGCTCCGACCCGAGCCACGAGGTGCGGTGCGTCCGGCGCCGTCACGGGGTCGGCGACGACGGTGACGCCGAGGCGCCCGGCGTACGAGAGCACGTCGAAGGTCGCCGTCGTGTTGCCCGGGGTGACCGCCACCGGGATGATGCGGCTCACCTCGCAGCCGCCGAGCCGGACGCTCTGCGCGGGCCCCCGGACGTTGGTGACGAACGTGGTGACGAGCCGCTGGCGCTCGATGAACCACCGGAAGAGGCCGACTCGCGCGAGGAACCTGAACACCAGTCCGAGCGGAGCCGCCGACGCAGCTCGCGGCCGGTTGCGCTGAGCGAGGGACTGGGCGTGCACCCGTTCGAGGCGCGCTCGCGCGTCGGCTCCCGTGCCGGGCACCCGGAACGGCACGACGCCGCTCGCGTTGCCGAGGTCGCGGGCGGTGGTGCTCGGGCGCGCGGAGTACGGGACCGAGACGACGATCTCGTCAGCGCCTTCGCCGCGCCCCTCCAGCACGTCGACCAGAGCTCCCGCCACGGCGACCAGGACGAGGTCGTTCACGGTGGCCCCGAGACGGTGGGCCGCCGACAGCACCAGGTCGAGTGGACGGTCCACGACGCCGATCCGACGCGTCGGACCGGTCGGCCGGTTGAGCGAGGTCCGCGCGACGAGCCGCGGAGGCCGGGCGCCGACGCCGAGGTCGCGCAGCCCCGACGCCGTGACGCGGATGCGCCGTGCCAGCCTGCCGACGAGCCCACGCATCACGGTCCGACGCATCCGCGAAGCGGCCGTCAGGTCGTGCCGGGACGGCCACGGTGCGCGCCGGCCCGCACCGGTCTCGCTTCCCGTGCCACCCCCCGCGGCGCCCGTCGGGACGCTCGTCGAGGCACTGGGCAAGGGGTTCGTCGACGCGCTCGCCGGTGTCGCGGCCGTCGACGGTGTCGCGACGGCCGGGTCGGCGAGGGACTGAAGGACCGCCACCCCTCCGATCCCGTCGGCGAGGACGTGGTGCGCGACGATGACGAGGGCATTGCGGCCCGGTCCGACGCCGGTCACCCAGTGTGCGGCCCACAGCGGGCGGTCCCGCGGCAGCGGACGGCAGACGACGTCGGCGGCGAGCTCGAGCAGCCCCGCGAACCCGTCGACCGCATGCACCTCCAGGTGGCGTCGCACGTCGAACTGCTCGTCGTCGCTCCAGTACGGGCGTGCGAGCCCGGCCGCGTCGCCGTGCAACCGCTGGCGCAGTCGCGGCACCCCCGCGACACGTTCGTCGAGGAGCCGTGCGACCGTAGCCGCGTCGACACCAGGGCCGCCACCGGTCGGCGGCTCGACGACGAGGGCCGCGGCGATGTGCATCGGGACAGGGCCACGGTCGGTGACGAGCGTCGTGAGGTCGTTCGCGCTCAGCCGGTCCACGCGGACCGCGGCGCGGTCACCGCGTCGATGACGACGACCCACCCCTCCACGGTAGGCACGAGGGCGGCGTCGGGACGTGGGATCGCCGCCGGCGTGAGGCAGCAGACACGGTGCCGGCGCGGGGGGCGCGCGGGTCAGCCGGCGCTGTCCGGGTAACCGGTCGGGTTGGCCTGCTGCCAGCGCCACGTGTCGACGCACATGTCGTCGACGGTGCGGGTCGCGCGCCAGCCGAGCTCCTCGTTGGCCTTGGTCGGGTCGGCGAAGGACACGGCGACGTCACCGGCCCGGCGTGGGACGACGCGATAGGGCAGCTCACGATCGACCGCCCGCTCGAACGCGTGGAGCATCTCGAGCACCGACGTGCCCTGCCCCGTGCCGAGGTTCCAGACGCCGACCGGCTCGTCCATCGTGCCGAGCCGGGCCAGGGCGGCGAGGTGGCCGGCGGCGAGGTCCTCGACGTGGATGTAGTCGCGCAGGCCGGTTCCGTCGGGGGTCGGGTAGTCGTCGCCGTAGACCTGCAGGTACTCGCGGCGTCCGACGGCGACCTGGGAGATGTAGGGCACGAGGTTGTTCGGGATGCCCTGCGGGTCCTCGCCGATGGTGCCGCTGACATGGGCGCCCACCGGGTTGAAGTACCGCAGCAGCGCGAACCGCATCGACGGGTGGGCCACGGCGACGTCGCGCAGGATCTGCTCCTGCATGACCTTGGTCCAGCCGTACGGGTTGGTCGCCGACGTCGACCGGTCCTCGGTGGCGGCCTCCTGGTCGAGGCCGTACACGGTGGCCGAGGAGGAGAAGACGAGCTTGTCGACGCCGTGGCGTCGCATGGCGCGGACGAGCGAGAACGTCGAGCCGAGGTTGTTCTCGTAGTACTCGAGCGGCAGCTCGACGCTCTCACCGACGGCCTTGAGCCCGGCGAAGTGGATGACGGCGTCGATGTGCTCGTGGGCGAAGAGGTGCTCGGTCTTGTCGACGTCGGTGAGGTCGAAGGCGTGGACCGGCAGGTGTGTGTCGGTCAGGGCCTCGAGGCGGTTGACGACGGCCGGCTTGCTGTTGGCGAAGTTGTCGACGATGAGGACCTCGTGCCCGGCGGCGACGAGCTGGACCACGGTGTGCGAGCCGATGTAGCCGGCGCCGCCACTGACGAGTACGCGCATGCGGTCACCCTACCGAGCCGGTCGAGCCGCCCTCCCGAGCCGACCGAGCCGACCGAGCCGACCGAGCCGACCGAGCCGCCTCAGACGAGCGCGAAACCCGCGATGGCGAGCGCGTACAGCCCGAGCGGCGCCGCGACGAGCGCCACGGCGGCCGCGTACATCCCGCCCCCGACGACCTCCGCCGGCAGGCCCGCGATGCGGTCGGCGTCGAGCAGCTCGATGCGGGTCCTGGCCACCGGCGCGTTCTCACGGATCGCCATCGCGCCCAACGGTTTCGGGCCGTCGGCCATCGCGACGATCGCCCGGCCCGTGGTGACCGGGCCCGTGCGGCGAACCGCTGCGCGGTCGGCGAGCACCTCGATGAGCAGGTGCACCTCGTGCAGCGCGGCGTCGGAGCGCAGGAACCGCGGTACCGCCTCGTGGACCACGGTGAAGAACTCCATGACGAGGTCGTGCCGCGCGGTGAGGTGCGCGCGCTCGTGCGCGAGGACCGCGTCGAGCTCCTCGGGTGCCAGCCGCGCGAGCGTGCCCTGGGTCAGGACCACCCGGCGCCGGACGCCCGGGACGCAGTAGGCAGTGGGCGTCGCGTGCTCGAGGACGCGCATGTCGCGGTCGGGGCCCTCACCGGCCGCGCCGAGCAGGTCGACGAGGTCGCGGTGCCGCCGCCGGGCCGCCCGCAGCTGGCGTCCGATGCGGTCGCCGGCGACGAGCAGCCGGCCGGCGACGACGGCACTCAGGGCGCCGGCGACGGCGACGACGGGCCACGTGTCGGCGAGCCGCGCGCGGTGACCGAGGAGCGCCGGCAGCGCGGCGGGAGCGGCCAGCAGCGCGGCGATGACGGCGGCGACGGCCGTCGCCTGCCACAGCGCCAGCGCGGCACGCGGCGCCCGACGCAGCACCGTGACGCGGGACAGCAGCCGCGGCACCGGCCACGCCAGCAGCGCCGCGAGCACCACGAGCGTGCCGACGACGACCATGGGTCAGGCGCTTCGGGGTTTCGGCCCGGGACCGCGGCGCGCCTCGAGCTCGGCGAGGGCGGCCTTGAGCTCGTCGAGCTCCTCCGGCGTCGACTCGTCGAGGAAGTGCAGGAGGGCGCTGCGGCGGGTCTCGCCGGCCAGCTCGCCGAGGGTGTGGTGCAGCGACTCGGACGTCAGCTCCTCACGCGTCGACGCGGGCGTGTAGCGCCAGGCGCGTCCGTCGCGCTCGCGCGTGACGAGGTCCTTCTTGGCCATCCGGTCGAGGACGGTCATGAGCGTCGTGTAGGCCAGGCCCCGCTCGACGCCGATCTCGTCGTGGACGTCGCGGACGGTGAGGCCGCCCGGGTTCGACTCCGCGGTGTTCCAGAGGTGCTCCATGACGGCGCGCTCGAGCTCGCCGAGGCGGTTGCGGGGAGTGTTGGGCATGGTCGTTCCAATCTACCGGCGCTCGCCGGATCCGGACCCGCGGCCGTCGTCGCCGGTCGCGGTGCTGGGTGGCATCGTGCCCGATGCCGGGTGGTGCAGGGCGACGACCCGGTCGAACAGGTCGGTCCCTTCGTCACGGTGGGTCACCATGACGAGCGTCTGGCGAGCCTCTGCCGCGCCGGTCAGGTCGGCGAGCACGGCGCGCGCGGTCGGTGGGTCGAGGTGGGCCACCGGCTCGTCGAGCAGGACGAGCGGGCGGCGGCTGACGTGGGCTCGCGCGATGCCGAGCCGGGCCCGTTCGCCCCCGGACAGACCGCGTCCGGACGCCCCGAGAGTGGTGTCGAGCCCGTCCGGCAGGTCGGCGAGGAGCCCGCCGAGGCCGGCGGCGTCCAGGGCAGCCTCGACCTCGGCGTCGGACGCGTCCGGACGGGCGAGCGTCAGGTTGTTGCGCAGCGTCGTGGCGAAGACGTGGGGCTCGTCGTCGACGACCGCGATGCGCGACCGCGCGGCCTCGAGCGGGACGCCGAGCGCGTCGCTGCCGTCGAGCGCATAGCTGCCGCCCGACGGGTCGAGGTGCCGGGCGAGGACGGCGAGCAGGGTCGACTTGCCGGTGCCGTTCGGTCCGGTGACGACGACGCGGCTGCCGGGCCGCAGGTCGAGGTCGAGCGGGCCGAGGTCGGTGCGGCGGCCCGTCCACGACGCCGTGAGGCCGCGCACGTCGACGGCGACGCCCCCGGCCGCGGAGAGGTGGTCGGCAGCGTCGGCGTCGGACCCCCCGGTGACGGCGTCGGGGACCGCGTCTGCGGCCGGGTCGACGACGGCGGGGTCGCTGTCGAGGAGCGCGTCGATGCGCGCCTCGCTGCCACGTGCGCGGGCGAGGGCACGCATCGCGTCGACGAGCGGCGTGATGGCCTCCGACACCGCGACGGGGGTCAGGACGAGGAGGGCCTTGACGGGCGTGGCGACATCAAGGCCCCGGGCGATGACGGCGGTGGCGGCCACGGCGGCGCCCACGCCGACGAGGAACAGCGCTGCGGCTGTGGCACGACCCAGGCTGATGCGGCGCGTGACCTGCTCGAGGGTGCGGTGGGCGTCGTCGAGCCACCCGAGCGCCGTGTCCCAACCGCCGACCGCGCGCAGCTCCCGGGACTGCGTGGCCATCAGCTCGCTGACCCGCGCGACCTCGGCGCAGGCCGCGAGCAGGTCCGGGAGGGAACGGGACTCGAGGGCGAGCGCGACGGCGCACACGACACCGACGACGACCGCGAGGGCCAGCAGCACGAGGCCCACGGGCAGGGCGACCGCCGCGACGACCGCGATGACGAGGCCACCGGCCAGGACGGTCGAGATGACCGGCACGGTGACCCGCACCTGCGCGTCGACGGCGTCGGTGAGGTCCTCGACGACGCCGGTCAGGACGTCCGCCCGGCGGCGTCGGCCCAGCCGCGCGGGGGTCAGCGGCACGAGGCGGGCGTAGGCGTCGGTGCGTCGTTCGGCCAGCAGCCGCAGCGCCGCGTCGTGGCTGACGAGCCGCTCGGCGTAGCGGAACACCGGTCGCGCGATCCCGAGGGCGCGCACCATGACGATCGCCGTGAGCAGCGTGAGGACGACGGGCCGCTCGGCGGCGCGGACGATCAGCCAGCCGGACGTCGCCGTGAGCGCCATGCCCGAGGCGGTGGCGACGCCCCCGAGGAGGCCCCCGCGGACCGTGCCGGCAGACGGCCACGAGACGCCGCGCCGCCGGGTGGCGGTGGTGGCAGCGGTGGCGGGATGCGCGACGCCCCCTGGGGGACGTGACTCGGGCCGCGAGGTGGCGGTGGGGGTCACCGGGTCGCCTCCTTCGCGGGACCGGGGGTGGTTCGGGCGGGCGCACGGCCGTGGCGCGAGAGGACGACGTGGTGGTCGGCCCGGCGCACGAGCTCGTCGCGGTGGGTCACGACGACGACGACGCGACGCTCGGCCAGCTCGGCGACGACGTCCGCGAGGGACTCGGCGCCGGCGGCGTCCACGTGGGCGGTCGGCTCGTCGAGGAGGAGGACGGTCTCCGGGGCGAGCCAGGCCCGGGCGAGGGCGAGGCGCTGACGCTGGCCGGCGGACAGGCCGAAGCCGTCGTCCCCGAGCGAGGCCGACAGGCCGCCCGGCAGCGCTGCGACGACGCCGTCGACGCCGACGGTGCGCAGGGCGTGCCACAGCTGCTCGTCGGTGGCCGGGTGCCCGATGGTCAGGGCGGCCCGGACCGACCCGGTGGGCAGGAACGGACGCTGCGTCAGGTAGTGCGACGGCGGTGCGGAGACGGTGCCCGTCGTCGGCGTGCGCAGTCCGGCGAGGAGGTCGAGCAGCGTCGACTTGCCGGCACCGGACTCACCGGTGACGACGGTGAGCCCGGGTCCGGCGACGAGGTCGAGGTCCTCGACGACGGGGGAGGACGCGGGCCCGTAGGCGTAGGTCAGCCGGGAGGCCCGCACCTCTCCCGCACGCCCGGCCACCCCGCGGCTTCCGGCACCGAACGACTCGTTCGGTCCCAAGGAGGGGGAGGGGGTGGCGGAGGTGGCCAGCTCGGCGAGGAGGGCGTCGAGGGCGGCGGCGCCGTCGGCGGCGGCATGGAACTCGGCGCCGACCCGTCGCACGGGCCAGTACGCCTCCGGGGCGAGGAGGATCGCGACGAGGGCCGGGCCGAGGGCCATCGACCCGTTCGACAGGCGCAGCCCGACGGTCACGGCGACGATCGCCACGGAGATCGTCGCGAGCAGCTCGAGGGCGGCCGAGGACAGGAACGCGATGCGGAGGGTCTCCATCGTCGCGCGGCGGTGCCGGTCGCTGACCTCGCGCACCGTCTCGACCTGGCGCCGCGCGCGACCGTAGGACACGAGCGTCGGCAGGCCACGGACGACGTC
This sequence comes from Monashia sp. HAY1-2A, assembly GCF_056755315.1. Classification (NCBI taxonomy): domain Bacteria; kingdom Bacillati; phylum Actinomycetota; class Actinomycetes; order Micrococcales; family Intrasporangiaceae; genus Intrasporangium; species Monashia sp. HAY1-2A. The sequence goes on along the minus strand of NZ_JBNDHY010000008.1, from coordinate 21,811 downwards.
GAGGAAGTGGCCCGCGAGCGCGGCCAGTGCCGCCCAGCGCCGCTCGGTCGTGTCGGCGGTGGCGCGGCCGATGAGCGCGGCGAACAGCGGCAGCAGCGGCAGCGTCAGCGCGACGACGAGCGCGCTCGGCCAGTCGACGACGACGAGGGTGCCGAGGGCGACGACCGGAACGAACGCGGCGGTGACGAGCGTCGGCAGGTACCTCGACGCGTACGGCTCGACCGCGCTCGTGCCCGCGGTGGCGAGCGCCACGGCACGGCCGGGCTCGGGCGCCGTGTCGGCGTCGACCCGGCCCCAGTGGCGCAGCAGCGCGGAGCGCAGCGCCGACGACACCGCCACGCCGGCCCACGCCGCGACGGCCTCGTTGCCGGCGGCGAGCCCGGCGCGCACGAGGAACAGCGCGCCGAGCCAGGTCAGCGGGCCGACGAGCCCGGACCCGTCGACGACGCCGACGACGACGGCCGACAGGGCGAAGGCGGTGGCGATCGTCGCGACGCCGCTCGCGACGCCCAAGGCGCCGAGGGCGAGGGCGGGCCTCCGGGCGGCGGGGACCACCCGGAGCAGCCGTGGGTCGAAGGGTCTCACGTCGTCGGCCCCTCAGGTACCGCTGGGAACGAGCGGAGCGTCCTCGGGAATGTGCTTGGTGGTCAAGCGCTTCCGGAACACCCAGTACGTCCAGCCTTGGTAGAGCAGGACGATCGGCGTGAAGACGAGCGCGACGATCGTCATGACCTTGAGCGTGTAGTCGGTGCTCGACGCGTTGTCGACGGTCAGGTTGAACGCCGGGTCGGTCGTCGAGGGCATGACGTTCGGGAACAGCACGAGGAAGTACGTCGCGACCGCCATGGCGATCGTCGTCGCCGTGCCGACGAACGCCCACCCCTCGCGTCCGGCGCGGTTGGCCGCCAGCGCGCCGAGCAGCGCCACCGCCGCCACGACCGTCGTGGCCCACGAGGCGACCTTGCCGTCGGTCACACCCAGCCACAGCAGCAGCACGACCGCCGCCCCCGCGGCGACGCCACCGACCCGCTGGGCGATGACGCGTGCCTCGTGGCGGATCTGCCCGTCGGTCTTCAGCGCCACGAAGATCGCGCCGTGGGTGAGGAACAGCGCCACGAAGACGATCCCGCCGAGCAGGCCCATCGGGTTGAGCAGGGTGAGGACGGTGCCGGTGAACTCCTTGTGCGCGTCGATCGGTACGCCGCGCACGATGTTCGTCAGCGCGACGCCCCACAGGAGGGCGGGCACGAGCGAGCCCCAGAAGATCGCCTGGTCCCAGCGTGCCTTCCACCGGGCGTCGTCACGCTTGTGCCGGTACTCGAACCCGAGGTTGCGCACGATGAGCGCGACGAGGATGACGAGCAGCGGCAGGTAGAAGCCGCTGAAGAGCGTGGCGTACCAGTGCGGGAAGGCCGCGAACGTCGCGCCACCGGCGGTCAGCACCCAGACCTCGTTGCCGTCCCACACCGGCCCGATGGTGTTGAGCAGGACGCGCCGGCGCTTCTGCGCGTCGGCCGCGTCGGACGCGTACCGCCGACCCCCCAGCACCGGTAGGAGCATGCCGACGCCGAAGTCGAAGCCCTCGAGGACGAGGTAGCCGGTCCAGAGGATGCCGAGGACGATGAACCAGAAGGTTGCGAGGTCCATGGGTGGTCACGCGCCTTTCAGTAGGCGAAGACGAGGGGTGCGTCCTCGTCCCGCTCGCTCGGGTCCGGAGGCTGCTCGAACGGCTCGGCACCCTTTCGGACGTAGTGGAGGAAGAGCTTGACCTCGACGACGGCCAGCGCTCCGTACAGGAGGGTGAAGACGACCATCGAGGTGAGGACCTCGCCGACGGACACACCCGGCGACACGCCGTGGGCGGTCGTCATGAGGCCGAAGACGACCCACGGCTGGCGACCGACCTCGGTGAAGATCCAGCCGAAGCTGTTCGCGAACACCGGCAGGAGCGGTGCCGCGATGCCCAGCCACACGAGCCAGCGCTGGGTCGGGGTGCGGCCCCTGCGGGTCAGCCACAGGACGGCGAGGGCGATGAGGGCCGTGGCGACGCCGAGCCCGATCATGAGACGGAACGTCCAGTACGTGGTCGGGATGTTGGGCGCATAGGCGGTGGCCGCGTCGGCGACGAGCGGGTCGCCGGAGGCCCCGTACCGCTGGGCGTACTCGGCCTTGAGGTCGTTGATGCCCTGGACGGCACCGTCGAACGAGCCGGTGGCCAGGAAGCTGAGCAGGCCGGGAACCTCGATGACGGCGTTGGCGTGCGAGCCGTCGAGGGAGCCGACCGACAGCACCGAGAAGGGCGCGCCCTGACCGGCCGGGACCGAGTCGTAGAGCGCCTCCGCGGCGGCCATCTTCATCGGCTGGACCTCGGTCATGATCTTGCCCTGGACGTCACCGGACAGGGCGACGCCCGCCGCCGCGACGAGGCAGAACACGGCGGCCAGACGCGTCGCGCGCCGGTACATCCCGGCGTCCGAGCCGCCGGCCCCGGCCACCGCGGCCACCGTGGCCACTGCGGCCACACCGGCGGCCCGGCGTGCCTCGCGTCGCATCAGCCACAGCGAGACACCCATGACGACACCGGCGCCGGTCATGTAAGCCGACAGCACGACGTGCGGGAAGGTGACGAGCTGCACCTTGTTCGTCAGGACCGCGAAGAAGTCGGTCAGCTCGGCGCGCCCGCTCTGGGGGTTGAACCGGAAGCCGACCGGGTGCTGCATGAACGAGTTGGCGGCGAGGATGAAGTACGCCGACAGCACGGTGCCGACGTGGACGACCCACATCGTCGCGGCGTGCAGCTTCTCGGGGAGGCGACCGCGGCCGAAGATCCACAGGCCGAGGAAGGTCGACTCGAGGAAGAAGGCGAGCAACGCCTCGATCGCGAGCGGCGCGCCGAAGATGTCACCGACGAAGCGCGAGTAGTCGCTCCAGTTCATCCCGAACTGGAACTCCTGCACGATGCCGGTCACGAGCCCGAGCGCGAAGTTGATGAGGAAGAGCTTGCCGAAGAAGGAGGCGAGCCGCATCCACTGCTCGTCGCGGGTGCGAACCCACAGCGTGTTGAAGACGGCGACGACGAGGGACATGCCGATGGTGATCGGCACGAAGAGGAAGTGGTAGACGGTGGTGATGGCGAACTGCCACCTGGCCAGGTCTGTGGCATCCATGGAGGCTCCCGACACGGAGAGACTGGCGAACTACATGACGTAGTAGAGGATACGACACCCTGTAGTACTACAGCACGTCGGGGAGGTGTTCGGCGTGTGAGGCGCGCCACGCCCGGCCGCACCGGCGAGGATGGGCCGCGTGGATGCACGCACGGTGACGGTGGACGGTTCCGGCGGTGGCGGACTCGTGCGCGTCGACCTCGACGCGGCCGCCCCGCCCTTCGAGCAGGTGCGCGTCGGCCTCGCCGACCTCATCACGAGCGGGCGGCTCCTGCCAGGCGACCGCCTTCCCACCGTCCGTGGGCTGGCCACCGAGCTCGGCGTCGCCGCCGGCACCGTCGCCCGCGCCGTCAAGCAGCTCGAGGCCGCGGGTCTCGTCGTCACCGGTCGACGCGCCGGCACGACGGTCGCGACCGGGGCGCACGCCGGCGAGGTCGCCCTGGAGGCGCTCGCCGCACGGTTCGTCGCGGGCGTGCGCGACGCTGGGTTCGGCGAGGCGGACGCGCTCGACGCGGTGCGCCGTGCCTTCCGGCCCCCGGCCTCAGGCTGACCCGACGCCGGACTCCGTGGGCGTCAGCCTCGCCACGGCGATGGTGCGGCCCGCCTTCGTCTCGTAGTCGGCGAAGAACGGGTGGGTGGCGACGATGACGTCGTTCCACGCCGCGTCTCGCGAGGCGCCACGCAGCACCTCCACGGCGACCTCGTGGCGCTCGCGGCCCACCTCGATCGTCGCCGACGTGGCCGCACGCAGGTTGCGGATCCACTGCGGCTCGGCGTGCTGCCCGCCGGCGGAGGCCGCCAGGTAGTAGGCGCCGTCGCGGAGCACGTACCCGACGGGCACCGTGTGCGGCACGCCGGTCCTGCGGCCCGCCACGGTGAGCAGCAGGACGCGGCTGCCGCCCTTGGCCGTACCGCCGAGCCGGCCCCCGGTGCGCCGGTACACCCAGACGGCGACGGTGCTGCCGACCTTCCACAGACGCTGGCCGATCGATGCCATCGGGACCTCGCTCGCTCGCCGGCGTCCGGGCCGACCCGGACGCCCTCGCCTGAGTGAAGCACCGGTCGGGCCCTTCTCGGGACCGAATCGCGCGGAGGCCGACCCGTCGGCGGGGCGGTGGCAGCGGGCGCGTCAGGCCCTGGGACGCTCGTCGACGATCCGGCGGGCCTTGCCGATCGACCGCTCGATCGACCCCGGCGCGCGGACCTCGACGCGGCACGTCACCCCGACGTGCGTCTTGACCGCGTGCTCGAGGCGGCGCGCGACCTCAAGGGTCGCGTCCTCCGACAGGCGCTCGAGGGGCTCGACGAGAACCGTCAGCTCGACCATCCGGCCCGGCTGGCTCAGGACGCACTGGAAGTACGGCGAGAGCTCCGGCTCGGCGAGGACGTGCTCCTCGATCTGGGTCGGGAACACGTTGACCCCACGGATGATCATCATGTCGTCGGTGCGACCGGTCACCTTGGCCATGCGCCGCATCGAGGGCACGGCGGTGCCCGGGAGCAGCCGGGTCAGGTCGCGGGTCCGGTAGCGCAGCACCGGCATCGCCTCCTTGGTCAGCGACGTGAGGACGAGCTCGCCGAGCTCACCGTCGGGCAGCACCTCCTCGGTGACCGGGTCGATGACCTCGGGGTAGAAGTGGTCCTCCCACACGTGCAGGCCGTCCTTCGTCGTGGCCGCCTCCTGCGCCACGCCCGGCCCCATGACCTCCGACAGGCCGTAGATGTCGACGGCGTCCATGCCGGTGCGTCGCTCGATCTCTTGGCGCATCGACTCGGTCCACGGCTCGGCGCCGAAGATGCCGACCTGCAGGCTCGTCGCGGAGGGGTCGAGACCGGCGCGTTCCATCTCGTCGAGGAGGGACAGGAAGTAGCTCGGCGTCACCATGATGACCCGCGGGCCGAAGTCCTGGATGAGCTGGACCTGTCGCTCGGTCATGCCGCCGCTGACCGGCACGACGGTGGCCCCGAGCCGCTCGACGCCGTAGTGCGCGCCCAGGCCGCCCGTGAACAGCCCGTAGCCGTACGCGACGTGGACGACGTCGCCCGGGTGGCCGCCCGCCAGCCGGATCGAGCGGGCCATGAGGTCGGCCCACGTGTCGACGTCGCGCCGCGTGTAGCCGACGACGGTCGGGCGGCCGGTCGTGCCCGAGCTGGCGTGGATGCGGACGACGTGCTCGCGCGGCACCGCGAACATCCCGAACGGGTAGTTGGCGCGCAGGTCCGCCTTGGTCGTGAACGGCAGGTGCCGCAGGTCCGCCAGCCCTCGCACGTCATCCGGGTGAACGTCCTTGTCCTCCAACGCCTTCCGGTAGTGCGAGACGTTGTCGTACGCCCGCCGCACCGTCGCCTGCAGGCGCTCGAGCTGGAGCGTGCGCAGCTCGTCGACCGACAGCGTCGGGATCTCGTGGTCCGGCAGGGCGGGCCGACGCCCCGGTGACTCCGTCGTCATGCCGCCCATTGTCACCCACCCCCGAACCGCAACACACCGAGCAGCTGCCAACCCGTCACGGGTACTCCGTGCGGAGCTGGCTGCTGCTCGGTGTGTTGCGGGGTGACGTGGCGTCCGGGCTGGGCGGACGCGCCGCGGCCGGGTCGGTGACGCGTCAGGCGCCGGCGTCGTCGTGGGAGTCCGCGCGCATCCGCTTGAGGAAGGTGCGGGTGCGATCGTGCTGCGGGTTGCCGATGACGTCCTTGGGCGCCCCCTCCTCGACGACGACACCGCCGTCCATGAACACGACGTGGTCGGCGACGTCCCGGGCGAAGCCCATCTCGTGCGTCACGACGATCATCGTCATGCCGTCGCGGGCGAGCTCGCGCATGACCCGGAGCACGTCGCCGACCAGCTCGGGGTCGAGGGCCGAGGTGGGCTCGTCGAAGAGCATGAGCTTCGGCTCCATGGCGAGCGCCCGCGCGATCGCGACGCGCTGCTGCTGGCCGCCCGACAGCTGCGCCGGGTAGGACCCGGCCTTGTCGGCCAGGCCCACCTGCTCGAGCAGCTGCTGGGCCCGCCCGCGCGCCGCCTTCTTGCCGACGCCCTTGACCTGGACCGGGGCCTCGATGACGTTCTCGAGGGCCGTCATGTGCGGGAAGAGGTTGAAGCGCTGGAACACCATGCCGATCTCGCGGCGCTGCGCGGCCACCTGCTTGTCGGTCAGGTGGTGCAGGTGGCCGTTCTCCTCGCGGAAGCCCACGAGGTCGCCGTCGACCCAGATGCGGCCGCCGTCGATCTGCTCGAGCTGGTTGATGCAGCGCAGGAACGTCGTCTTGCCCGACCCCGACGGGCCGAGGAGGCAGACGACCTCGCCGCGGTGGACGTCGAGGTCGATGCCCTTGAGCACCTCGTTGCCGTGGAAGCTCTTCAGGACGTTGAGCGCCCGGACGAGCGGCTGCTCCTCGTCGGTGCCCGGACGCCGCCGCCCCGGCCCCCTCGACGCGCCGGTGGTCGTGGTCGTGTCTGGCATCACGCGCCTCCCGCCCCGGCCGGTCGAGCGAACCGCCTGTTGCTCGGGGCGCCGAAGCCGCGCCCGAAGCGTCGCTCGAGGAAGTACTGGCCGACCATGAGCACCGACCCGACGACGAGGTACCACGCGGTGACGGCGACGAACGCCGGCATGATGAGCAGCGTCCGGTTGCCGATCGCGCTCGTCTGGTAGAAGAGCTCGGTGATGACCGGGATCGCCGACAGCAGCGAGGTGTCCTTGACCATCGCGATGGTCTCGTTGCCGGTCGGCGGCACGATGACGCGCATCGCCTGGGGCAGGACGATCCGCCGCATCGCCTGGCCTCGGCTCATGCCGAGCGCGGCCGCCGCCTCGTTCTGGCCCTGGTCGACCGACAGGATCCCGGCGCGGGCGATCTCGGCCATGTAGGCGGCCTCGGACAGGCCCAGGCCGATGATGCCGGCGAGGAGCGTGCTCGAGAACTGGTTGACGTTGAGCGTGAAGAACGTGAAGCTGCGGTCCAGGCCCATGAGCGAGGCGAGCTGCTCGCCGAACGGCACCCCGAAGTCGATGTGGCTGTAGAGGTAGCCGAGGCCGCTGCCGATCATCGCGAGGAGCACGAGACGCGGGATGCCGCGGAAGAACCACGTGTAGACGAAGGAGACGCCGCGCAGCACCGGGTTGGGCGACAGGCGCAGGATCGCGACGAGCACGCCGCCGACCACACCGATGACCATCGCGCCGACGGTGCCGATGATCGTGCCCTTCCAGAGCCCCTCGAGGACGGGCGACTGGTTCATGATCTCGAGCGCCTTGGGGAAGTTCCAGCGGTCGTTGGTCAGGAACGAGCTGATGAGCATCGCGAGCAGCACGAGGATGACGACGAGCGCCACCCACCGGCCGGGGTGGGGCACGGGCCGCGCGTCGATGATGCCGGGGCGGTCCCCGGCCGCGGGTGCGGCCGGGGACGAGCCCGTCGTGGTGCCGGTGGTCTCGCTCACGGGTTCAGGGCGAAGTCGTCGATGGCGCCGGCCTCGACCGAGTACTTCTTCAGGGCGGCCTCGTAGCTGCCGTCGGCCTTGGTGGCCTTGAGGGCCTCGACGAGGAGGTTGGCGAAGTCGGTCTGGTCCTTGGGGACGACGAATCCGTAGGGGGCCGAGTCGTAGATGTCGCCGAGCGGCTCGAGCTGGCCCGTCGTCTTGACGGCGTAGAGGCCGACCGGCGAGTCGGCGAGCATCGCGACGGTCTTGCCGCTGACGACGTCGGACGTCACCTGGTTCTGGCCCTCCTGGATGACCATGGTGATGGCCGGCTTGCCGGCGTCGGTGCACTTCTTGCTGCGGGCGGCGAGATCGTCGGCCTGGACGGTGCCCTTCTGGGCACCGACGCTCTTGCCGCAGACGTCGTCCATGGTGACCTTCTCGGGGTTGCCCTTGGCGACGACCCACTGGGTGCCGGCCTTGTAGTAGCTCACCATGTTGACCTGCTTCTTGCGGTCGGGGTTGATGGTGAAGCTCGAGACGCCGATGTCGTACTTGCCGCTCGTGACGCCGAGGATGATCGTGGGGAAGCCAGCCGGCTGCCACTCGGTCTTGAGGCCGAGCTTGGCGGCCACGGCGTTGAAGACGTCGACGTCGAAGCCCTCGACCGTCTTGCCGTCGGAGCCGAGCATCTCGTTCGGCGCGTACGTCGGGTCGGTGCCGACGGTGATGACGCCCTTGCTCTTGAGGGCTGCGGGCACCTTGGCGGCGAGGGCCTGGTCGACGCCGCCACCGGCCGGCGTCGTGGCGGGGCCGCCGGCCGCGGAACCGCCGCTGCCGGGGTTGGTCGACAGTGAGTTCGACCCGCAGGCGGACAGCGAGAGGCCGACGGCGACGAGGCCGGTGGCGGCGATGAGGGACATGCGGCGCATGCGTGTGGGGTCCTTCCGGGCGTTGCATCGGTCAGGCAGGCGCGACGGTGCGCTGCGCTGGGTCTGGCCGATCCTGCCATCTATCCCGGCAGGTGGACACTAGGGACACCGAACCGTTAGATGGGCCACGTCACCGACGCCGGCCCGGCGTCAGAGCTCGCGGGGCAGGACCGCGTCGCGCAGCCGCTGCTCGCGCTCGAGCCGCGCGAGGTCGCGGCGGTACCGCTCGGCGGCGACGGCGCGCAGGACGGTCTCGGGGTGGTGTCCCGCGGGTGGGGGCGGGGCGACCGCCGCGAGGACGCGTCCGAGCAGCTGGCGCCCGTGGGCGTCGCGCGCGTGCGGCGCGAAGGACGCCGCGCGCGGGAGGAACTGCCGCAGCGCGGCGGCCAGGCCGGGGTCGAGCGGGGCGATGTCGGCGTGGGCGGCCCACGCCTCGAGCTCGGCCGGCATCTGCGGCGGCGGCGGCAGGGTCAGCCGGCTGCGCTCCGCAACGACGTACGTGCCCGCGGCCTGGTCGCCGAGGCGCTTGACGCGCGAGCTGGACAGGCCCGCTATGAGGGCCGCGACACCGGAGGTCAGGTAGACCTCGGGCCAGCCGACGAGGGCGCGGGTCAGGGTGTGCCGCGAGGACACCGGACCGCCGTCGTCGCGCACGACCCGCAGACCCATGACGAGCTTGCCGAGCGTCCGGCCGCGGGTGAGCGCCTCGGTCGTGGCCGGCACGCCGACGAGCACCCCGACGACGACGACCACGAGGGCGGTCCGGCTGACCGCCTCGGACGACCGTTCGGTGAGGCCGAGGGCGAGCACGGCCAGGCCCCAGCAGGCCAGGCCGTTGACGACGACGTCGATGAGGCCCGCCACCGCCCGGGAGCCGATGTTGGCGACCGGCAGCTCGAGCGCGACGCCCTCGCCGGTCACCGACTCCTGCGCCGCGTACCCCCGGTAGGGCACCGGCGTGCTACGCGCGTTCGCCGTCACGAGGGGCAGGCTAACCCCGCGAAGGACCCCCGCGGGCCGGACCCGGCCGGTTGTGGACCGACGCCGCCCGCGGCCGGACCCGCGCGGCTAGGGTGACGCCGTGAACGTCGATGCGCTCGTCACCGCGCACCACGAGCAGTGGCAGCGCCTCGACGCGCTGAGCCGGCGGCGCCGCCTCTCGGGCGCCGAGGCCGACGAGCTGCTGGACCTCTACGAACGCGTCTCGACCCACCTGTCGCAGGTGCGCTCGACGGCGCCGGACCCGGCGCTCGTACGCCACCTGTCGACGCTGCTGACCCGCGCGCGCCTCTCCCTCGCCGGGCGCCACGCGTCGACGTGGGCCGGCCTGCTGGCCTTCTTCACGAGCACCTTCCCGGCCGCGCTCTACGACCTGCGCCGCTGGTGGGTGTCGACGCTCGTCGGCAGCGTCGTCGTCACCGCGCTCGTGGCGTGGTGGACGGTGGCGCACCCCGAGCTCTACACGTCGCAGCTGACGGCCGAGCAGATCCACGCCTACGTCGACACGGACTTCGCCGGGTACTACTCGGAGTTCGCTCACCACGAGTTCGCCACGGAGGTCTGGGTCAACAACGCGTGGGTCGCGGCCCAGTGCATCGCGTTCGGGGCGCTCGGCCTGCCCGTGCTGTACGTCCTGTGGCAGAACGTCGTCGGCCTCGGCATCGTCGCGGCGCTCATGGTCAGCCACGACCGGGCCTCGCTGTTCTTCGGGCTCATCCTGCCGCACGGGCTGCTCGAGCTGACCGCGGTGTTCGTCGCAGGCGGCGCAGGTCTGCGGCTGTTCTGGTCGTGGGTCGAGCCGGGACCGTTGTCGCGCTCGGCGTCGTTCGCCCGGGCCGGGCGCACGGTCGTCGGCATCGCGCTCGGGCTCGTGGCGGTGCTGCTCGTCAGTGGTGTCATCGAGGGTTTCGTCACGCCGTCGGGGCTGCCGACGGCCGCGCGCATCGCCATCGGGCTGGTCGCCTGGGGCGCCTTCCTCGTCTACGTGTTTGTCATCGGCCACCGGACCCACCGGCGCGGCACGACGGGCGACGTGTCCGCCCGCGAGGCCGGCGACGCCGCTCCGGTCGCCGGCTGACGCGTCACAGCAGTCCCTCGCTCTTGAGACGGAGGTAGTGGTCGGCGAGGCGCGGCGGCAGCGCGTCGGCGTCGGCGTCGATGACGTCGACGCCCATCCGTTCCAAGGCCTCCGCGACGCGGCGGCGCTGGGCGCTCGTGCGCTCGGCCGCGGCGGCGGCGTACGCGTCCTGGGCGGTCTCGCGCGCCTGCCGCAGGGCCGTCACGGCCGGGTCGGCCACGCTGGCGACGACGACCCGGTGCCGAGCGACGAGGGCGGGCAGCACGGGGAACAGGCCCTCCTCGACGGCCGCTGGTTCCAGCGGAGTCAGGAGCACGACGAGGGCGCGGCGGTGGCCGCGGCCGACGAGGCCCGACACGAGGGCCGTCCAGTCGGCCTCCACGAGCGCGGCGTCGACCGGCGCCAGGGCCGACACGACGTCGGCGAGCAGCGTCGCCCGGTCGACGGACCCGCCGACCCGGGCCCGGACGGCCTGGTCGCCGGCCACGACGTCGACACGGTCGTGGGCCCGGCTCGCGAGAGCCGTGAGGAGCAGGGCGGCATCCATGGCGGCGTCGAGCCGCGGCACGTCGCCGACGCGCCCCGCGCTCGTGCGCGACGTGTCGACGACGATGACGACGTGGCGGTGCTGCTCCGGCTGCCAGGTGCGCACGACGACGGAGCGCCGGCGCGCCGTAGCCCGCCAGTCGATCGAGCGGACGTCGTCGCCCTCGACGTAGTCCCGCAGCGAGTCGAACTCGGTGCCCTGGCCGCGGCGTCGCACGGCCGAGCGGCCGTCGATCTCGCGCAGCCGCGAAAGGCGGCTGGGCAGGTGGCGTCGGGACGGGAAGGGGTGCAGGACCCGGACGCTGCCCGGAACGCTCGTCGAGTGCTGCCGGCCGGCCAGGCCGAGCGGACCCACGGTGCGCACGGTGACGCGGTCGGCGGCCCGGTCCCCCCGCCGCGTCGGACGCAGCGGGGTGCGGACGCGGACCCGCTCGCCGGCGCCGACGCGCAGCGGATGCCGGTCGGGGGTCGCTCCCGCGGACGGCGGCCACGCGTCGCGCAGCAGGCCACGGACCGCCCGGCGCCCGGGGTTGGTGACGAGCAGGTCGGTCGGGACGGTCTCGCCGAGGCGCACCTGCGCGGGGCCGGTGCGTTCGAGGCGGAGGGCGCGCGGGGAGGGCGCCAGTGCGACGTCGACCGCCGCGAGCACCGCGACGGCGACTACCCACAGCAGCACGGTGCCCGTCGAGGGCCACCACACGAGCAGGACCGCACCGGCGAGCAGGGCCCACGCGGCACGCGTCGTCACGACCACGGGCCGGCTCCGCTCACCGGGGCACCGGCACGGAGGCGAGGGCGCTGTCGAGGACGGCCGCGACGCTGACCCCCTCGAGCTCGGCCTCCGGCCGGAGCGCGAGGCGGTGCGCGAGGGTCGCGTGCGCGAGCGCCTTGACGTCGTCGGGCGTGACGAACCACCGCCCGTTGAGCCAGGCCCAGGCGCGGCTCGTCGCGAGCAGCGCCGTGGCTCCGCGGGGGCTGACGCCGAGCGAGATGGACGGAGAGGTGCGCGTGGCGCGGGCAATGTCGACGATGTAGCCGGCGATCTCGGGCGACACCTCGACGCGCCGCACGGCCTGCACGCCCGCCTCGAGGTCGGCCCGGCCGGCGACGGCCCGCAGTCCCGCGCTCGACAGGTCACGCGGGTCGAAGCCGGCCGCGTGCCGTCGCAGCACGGCGACTTCGTCCTCGCGCGGCGGCAGCGGGAGCGTCACCTTGAGGAGGAACCGGTCGAGCTGGGCCTCCGGCAGGGGATAGGTGCCCTCGTACTCGACGGGGTTCTGGGTGGCCGCCACGAGGAACGGCGTCGGCAGCGGGCGTGGCCTGCCCTCGACGCTGACCTGGCGCTCCTCCATCGCCTCGAGCATCGCCGACTGGGTCTTCGGTGGCGTCCGGTTGATCTCGTCCGCGAGGAGCAGGTTGGTGAACACCGGACCCTCGCGGAACGTGAAGTCCGACGTGCGCGGGTCGAGCACGAGCGAGCCGGTGACGTCGCCCGGCATGAGGTCGGGCGTGAACTGGACGCGCTTGGCGGTGAGGTCGAGCGCCGCCGCGAGCGATCGGACGAGGAGGGTCTTGCCGACGCCGGGGACGCCCTCGAGGAGGAGGTGGCCGCGGGCGAGGAGGGCGACGATGGCCGCGCTGACGGCGGCGTCCTGCCCGACGACGGCCTTGGCCACCTCGGCGCGCACGGCGTTGAGGGCCTGGCGGGCGGCGTCCGAGGGGCCGTCGCCGTCGGGGCCGGGCGCATGGGGCAGGGCGTCCCGGAACGGCTGGGGCTCGTCGGGTGGTGTCGTGGGCGCGGTGCTGGTCTGGGGGTCGGGCGTCTGGCTCATGCGCTTCGCACGCTCTCCTCGAGGTCGGCCAGCCGCTGCGCGAGCAGCAGCAGGTCGCGGTCGGTGGTCGGGTCGGGACCGTCGAGCGCGAGCTCGACGTCGGAACGGGGCAGGCCCGAGGCCCGGGCGGCGGCATCGACGAGGGCGACGACCGGGGTCGAGCGCGGCAGGCCGAGGCGGTCGGCGAGCCGGGTGCGGGTGCCTGCGCGCAGCGCCCGCGCCGCGAGCGGCCGGTCGGCGGCGCGGTGGTAGAGCCGGCCGCGGGCCTCGGTGGTCTCGACGGCCCGGACCACGACCGGCAGCGGCTCGACGACGAGGCGACCGAGCCGGCGCCCGCGGGCCAGTGCGAACGCGACGACGGCGGCGGCCAGGAGCAGCGCCCCCGGTGTGAGCCAGCCGGGCACGCCGCGGCCGGGGTCCGTGACGTGGTTGCCCGAGGAGTCGGGTGCATCGAGGTCGGAGACCCCGGGCACGTACCAGAGCAGGTGCTCCGTCGGCCCCAGCGTCCGCAGGGTCAGCGCCGCGTGGCTCGCGTCGAGCACCTGGCCGTTGCTGACCGCCCCGGCCGATCCGAGCACGACGGTCTCGGGCGCGCGGCCTTCCGACGGGAGGACGACGAGGGCGCCGGAACGCTGGGCGCCGGTGCCCCCGGGGGCGCTGCCCGAGCCCTCCGACGTGTTCCCGGAGCCGTCCGAACCGCTGGCCTGCCCGCTGCCCGTCGCGGCGTCGGGGGTCGGGAAGCACACCGTCGCACCGGCGGCCGAGCGCGACAGCACCGGCGGCTGCGGGGCTTCCGGGTCGGCTGGGTCGTTAGGGTAGGCCGGATCGGTGGGATTGGCGGGGTCGGTGGGGTCGGCGGGGTTGTCGGCCCGGTCCGAGCGGACGGTGCCGGCAGCGCCGTGGAGCAGCCCGTAGCTGCTCCACGAGGTCTCGAGCCGGTCCGTGGGGTCGGCGACGCCCGACGTGCACCCGGCACTGAGGTGCGTGCGGCCGCGGTCGGTGACGGTGAGCGGCAGGCCGAGGTCGCCGAGCTCGACGTCGTCGGGCTCGACGACGACGAACCGGTGGGTCTGCTCGACGGCGAGGGTGAGCCGCTCGGCGGCGCCCTGGCCCAGGTAGGTGGCGTCGGTGAGCACGACGGTCCACGCGGCGCGGGTGTCGCCGGAGTCGAGCGTCCGCTCGAGGTCGCCGATGCTGCGCACGACGGACACCTCGACGCCCTGCCGGCGAAGCACCTCGGCCGCCGCCCGGGCGCCGGCGTGGCCGGGGTCGTCGGGGTCGAGGGGCAGCCCGGACCGGGCCGGCCCGGCGACGACCGCGGCGAGGGCCCACACCGCGACGACCGCGGCGAGCACGAGCACGAGGACGCGGACGGCGGTGCGGCGCCGGCTGCGGGGCGCCTTGGGCGGGATGGCCGCGTTCCAGGCCGTCGGACCGGTCGACGGCCCCGCGACGTCGGTCACACCGGCGACCCCGGTCACCGCCGCGCTCACCGGGCACCACCCCGGCCGACGGCTTCGGCGGGGACACCGCCCGATTGGGCCGCCGCGAGGGTCGGACGCGTGGCGCCGAGGCGCGCGTCGAGGTCGAGGACGCGGCGGGCGTCCTCCACCTCGACCGGGACGCGTCCGTAGACGACACGGTCGAAGAGGTCGGCCGCGTCGCGCACCTCGCCGGCCTCGGCCGGGAAGACCGTGGCGAGGGTCGTGCCGATCTCGTGGGCGGTGCGCCCGGGCACGTCGTCGAGGAGGGTGCGCTCGGCGGCCGAGGCGGCCACGGCGCGGAAGGCGTCGGCCGTGGCGGTGGCCGCGGCTCCCCGGGCGAGGGCGGCCTCGGCCCGGGCCCGGTAGTCCGCCGAGGTCAGGTGCGGCTCGTCGAGGACCCCGCCGCCTGCGCCGGCCCGCGAGACGACCGGGGACCGCCGTACCGCGACGACGAGGATGGCGGCCACGACGACGGCGAGGACGACGAGCGCGACCGGCAGCGCCCAGCCCGGCGCCGACGGCGGGCCACCGACACCGGACAGCTGCTCGCCGAGCCAGTCACGGAACCGGTCGAGGAGGTTGCGGTCGTCGGCGTACGCCGGTGCGGCGAGCTCGTGGGCCAGCCAGGCCCGGGCCTGCTCGACCGTCGGGTCGAGCGGCGGGCTCGTGGGCAGGGCCGACGCGAGGGTCACGAGGCCCGAGCGTCGTGGCCCTGCATCGACCGCTGGAGCAGAGCGACGTCGAGGCCCTCGTAACGGATCCGCTGGTCGACGTAGAGCAGCGAGTCGACGCCCGAGCTGAACGGTGTCGTGAGGACGCTCTGGACCAGGACGACGCAGGCCTGCAGGACGGGCACCAGCCATAGCGAGCCGGTCACCGCGCCGGCCGAGATCAGGCCGCTGAGGAAGCTCAGGGGCACGGCGATGACCGACCCCGCGACGCCGACGACGATGGCGGTCAGCAGCCGGATGCCGAAGATGCGCCAGAAGCCGCGCTTGCGGGTCAGCGTCCACGAGCGGCGCAGGGCCGTGACCGGGCCGGCCCCCTCGAGCACGACGATCGTCACGGCGAGGCACCACCGCACGCTGAACAGGACGACGAGCCAGATGGCGACGACGACCGCCAGGAAGGTGACGAGGCCGGCCCCGCGGCCGTCGCCGTCGCCGGTGCCCACCCACGCGGCCACGACCACGCCGACGAGGATGCCGAAGGCGACGAGACCGGCGAGCAGCACGAGCAGCAGGACGCCGAGCGCCGACCAGATGCGGCCCCGGGCGGCGCGGGCCGTCTCGCCGAGCCCGATGCGCCGGCCCTGCACGCCCTGGCCGATGACGACGGCCATGAACAGCGGCAGGAGCAGCGCGGTGACGTAGGAGGCGATCTGGGGGATCGAGCCGGCCAGCTGGCCGTCGAACATCCGGAAGAACTCGTCGGGGGAGCCGTCCGCCGTCGCGTCGAACGGGCCCGTGGCGGCGCTGCCCGCGATGTTCTGGGCGACCCACACGCCGACGAGCGTCAGGGGTACGAGGACGACCGCGGTCGTCACGAGGGCGAGGCCGATGGTGGCCGCCGGGTTGCCCCGCACGGCCGTCATGACCCCGCTCCAGATCTCGCCGAGGGTCAGTGGCCGGAGCGGGATGATGCCCGGCTTCGGGGCCAGCTGCGGCGGAACCCATCCCGACGGGGGCGGGTACGCCGCCGGGCGGTGGGACGCCGCGTACGGGGCGGGCGTCGGCACCGGCTGGGCGGGCGTGGACGGTGCGGTGCCAGGCGGTGGGCCCCACGACGCGTCGGACGTCGGGTCGTGGGACGGGCCGGTGGACGCCGAGGCCCAGGCGTCACCGCCTGCCGCTCCCGTCGTGTCCCGCGTCCTGTCTCTCGGGACGTCTCCCGGAACGTCACTCGGGACGCCACGTGGAACGTCACGCGGGACGTCACCGGGCGGCGTCGCTGCCCCGGGAGTGGTCCACCCCTGCTCGTCGCTCACTGTCTGCGAACCTCCCTGTCGGTCCGCGGCAATGTACCCCGCCGCGGCGCCCCGCCGCGGCACGTGATCCACAATCGTCACGACACCGTGTCCGGTACCGCGGGAGGGCCTGTGGACAGTGCACCGGCCGGCCACTCCGGACCTTCGCGGGCGGTCGCGGGCGGTCGCGGGCGGGCTCGTGGAGCGGGGTCGACGCGGGAGCGGCCCGCTCAGCCGGCCGACGGGATCGAACGGCTGCGCCCCCGGAACTCGGCGACGACGACGCCGTCGGCGGCCCGCGTCACCGTGACGTCGGTGAGGCCGCTGCGTCCATACGCCGTGCGGACCCGGGCGTCGGCCACGAGCACGTCGCCGAGCCGTCCCGGTGCCGTGAAGGTGACGTCGGCCCCGGCCGCCACGGTGAGGTCGCCGCGGGAGTTGCACGCCAGGGCGAACGCCGAGTCGGCGAGCGTGAAGATGAACCCGCCGTGGCAGATCGCGTGCCCGTTGACCATGTCGTCGCGGACGGTGAGACGCACGACGGCGTGGTCGCGCTCGACGACGACGGCCTCCATCCCGAGCCGCCGCGACGCCTCGTCGTCGTCCCACATGCGGTGCGCGAACGCGACCCCGGCCGCGACCTCGTCCCCGGACGCGTCCGACGCGCCCGATGCGTCCGACGCGCCCGACGCGCCCGACGCGTCGGTGGCGCTCACGCGAGACTCCCGTCGGTGAGCGCCGGGCTGGGCCGGTAGCGGCCGCCCGGGAAGGCGGCGTCGAGCTGCTCGAGCTGCCGGGCGACCACGTCGAAGCCGATCTCACGGCCCCAGGCGATCGGCCCCTTGGGGTAGCGCGTCCCGAGCCGCATCGCGGTGTCGACGTCCTCGGCGCTCGCCTCGCCGCGGTGCACGAGGTCGACGGCCTCGTTGACGAGCATCGCCAGGGTGCGGGCGAGCGGGTCGGTCTCGAGGAGACCGCCGACGAGGCGTTCGGCGAGCGCGAGGTCTGGCTCGGCGTCCGTCGGCGTGCCGTCGGCCCCGTACGTGTAGACGCCGGCGCCGGTCTTGCGGCCGAGGCGACCGGCGTCGACGAGCCGACGCTGCAGGTCGGTCGGGGCGTAGCGCTCGTCGTGGCCGGTCTGCTCCCACACCGACGTGCCGACCGCGAGGTTGACGTCCTGGCCGATGAAGTCCGTCAGCTCGAGCGGCCCCATCGGGAAGCCGCCTCTCTCGCGGAGGATCCAGTCGACGGTGGCGGCGTCGGCGACCCCGGACTCGACGATGCGCTGCGCCTCGCCGTAGAACGGCCGCGCCACCCGGTTGACGATGAACCCCGGCGTCGACGCGCAGCGCACCGGCGTCTTGCCCCACGCCTCCATGAGCGTCACGGCGTGCTCGACGTAGGCGCGCGAGGTCACGGTGCCGTGCACCACCTCGACGAGGCGCATGACGGGCGGGGGGTTGAAGAAGTGCAGGCCGAGGACGCGCTCGGGGTCCGTGACGTCCTGGGCGATGGCGTCGATGTCGATGCTGCTCGTGTTCGTCGCGAGGACCGCCGTCGGGGGTTGCCCCTCGGCGAGCTCGGCGAACAGCCGCCGCTTGAGGTCGAGGTCCTCGGGCACCGCCTCGACGACGAGGGCGCACTCCGGCAGGTCGCCGACGGCCTCCGCGGTCGCGAGGCGTCGCATGGTGGCGGTGGCGGTGGCCTGCTCGATGCGGCCGGTGTCGGCGAGGCGCTCGAGCGAGGCCCCGATCCGCTCCAGCGCCGAGGCCGCAGCGCCGGGGACCGCGTCGACGAGGACGACGGTGTGCCCGGCGACGGCGGCGACCTGCGCGATGCCGGCTCCCATGGCTCCTGCGCCGACGACGGCGACGCGGCCGAAGGCGGACTCGCCTCCGGCCTGCCCGCCGCGGTCGTCCTCGAGGCCTGCGGCGTCCGTGGGGGTCGGGGCGGCGTCGTCGGTGACCATGCGGCCATCCTGCCTCGTCCGGTCCGCGGGCCGGGCGCCGGACTAGCATCGATGGCGTGACTGCACCGGCGACGACGCCCATCACCCACCCGCTGCTCGACCGCCACACGGGCGTCCTCGACGAGATCCGTCAGGCGCTGGCCGGCCGCACCTACTACTCGCGCTACCCCGAGTCGCCGAGCCCCCGCGTCTACGGCGAGGACGCCGCCAGGGAGGGGCTGGCCGCCCACGAGGCGCACCTCGGCGCGCCGTTCGCCGCGCTCGCGAGCCAGCCGACCGACGGCACGTCCGTCGGCAGCGAGGTGTCGCCGTACGGCCCGGCCCTCGGCGTCACGTACCCCGCGCTCGACCTCGACGCCGGCCTTGCCGCTGCTCGCGAGGCGATGCGCGCCTGGTGCGACGCCGGCCCGCAGGTCCGGGCGGCCGTCTGCGTCGAGATCGTCGACCGCGTCAACGCGCGCTCCTTCGAGATCGCCAACGCCGTCATGCACACCTCGGGCCAGCCCTTCGTCATGTCGTTCCAGGCCGGCGGCCCGCACGCGCAGGACCGTGCGGTCGAGGCGGTCGCGGCGGGCCTGGTCGAGCAGGAGCGCGTGCCCGCGTCGGTCGTCTGGGAGAAGCCCGGCAAGGACCGCGAGGGCAGGCCGGCACCGCTGCGGATGCAGAAGGACTACCGCCTCGTGCCGCGCGGCATCGGGCTCGTCATCGGCTGCAACACGTTCCCGACGTGGAACGCCTACCCCGGCATCTTCGCCTCGCTCGTCACGGGCAACGCCGTCGTCGTCAAGCCGCACCCGCGCGCCGTGCTGCCCCTCGCGATCTCGGTTGCCGCGGCACGCGAGGTGCTCGAGGAGGCCGGCTTCGACCCCGCCCTCGTCCAGCTCGCGCCCGAGTCCGACGGTCAGGGCCTGGCCAAGGTGCTCGCCGAGCGGCCCGAGGTCGCGATCATCGACTACACCGGTGGCCCGGCGTTCGGCGCCTGGCTCGAGGAGCGCGGCGCGGCGCTCGGCAAGCTCGTGTACACCGAGAAGGCCGGGCTCAACACCGTCGTCGTCGACTCGACCGACGACCTGCGCGGCGCCCTCGGCAACCTCGCCTTCAGCCTGACCCTGTACTCCGGCCAGATGTGCACGGCCCCCCAGAACGTCTACGTGCCCGCCGGCGGTGTCGACACCGACGAGGGCCACCTGAGCTTCGAGGAGTTCGGCGAGCGGCTGGCCGGCGCCGTGTCCCGTCTCACGGGCGAGGACGCCAAGGCGGTCGAGCTGCTCGGCGCCACCGTCAACGACCAGGTCCGCAGCAACGCCGACTCCCTCGAGACGCTGGCCGACGACGCCGACGGCCGCCTCGTGCTCGCCTCCCGACGCCTGACGCACCCGAGCTGGCCCGACGCCGTCGTGCGCGCACCCGGGCTCGTCGCCGTCGACGTCTCGCGCGAGGACGTCTACACGCAGGAGTGTTTCGGCCCGGTCGGCTTCCTCATCCGGACCGCCTCGACGGACCAGTCGCTGGCCCAGCTCGCCGACACGGTGCGCGAGCACGGCGCGATGACCGCCTCGGTGTACTCGACGTCCGAGGACGTCCTCGACCGCGCCCGCGAGGCGGCGGCGGAGGGCGGTGTCGCCCTGTCGGAGAACCTCACCGGCCAGGTGTTCGTCAACCAGACCGCCGCCTTCTCCGACTACCACGGCACGGGAGCCAACCCGGCCGCCAACGCCGCCTACACCGATGCGGCGTTCGTCGCCAACCGGTTCCGCGTCATCACCTCGCGCAGGCACGTGTGACCGCCGGGGAGAAGGCGGTGCCCACTCCCGTCGCAACCGACCGGGCGGCGTTGCAGCGCAAGGTGGTTCGCACCCTCGTCGGTTCGCAGGTTCTCGGCGGGGTCGGCATGGCATGCGGCATCGCGGTCGGCGCCCTCATCGCCGAGGACCTCAGCGGCACGGAGGCGCTCGCCGGCGTCGGCACCACCTCGCAGGTGCTGGGTACGGCGCTGCTGACCATCCCGGTGGCTCGCGCCACAGCATCTCGCGGCCGACGCATCGGGCTCCGGCTCGGGCTGAGCCTGGCCTTCGTCGGCGCCGCGCTCGTCGTCGTCGCCGCGGTGCTGCGCTCGTTCCCCCTCTTCGTCGTCGGGATGTTCCTCTTCGGCGGCGGCACGACGGCCAACAACCAGACCCGGTACGCCGCAGCCGACCTCGCCGAGCCGGCGCGACGGGGACGCGACCTGTCCGTGGTCGTGTGGGCCACGACGATCGGCTCGGTCACCGGCCCCAACCTCGTGGGGCCCGGCAAGGCCGTGGCCCACGTGCTCGGCCTGCCCGAGCTGTCCGGCGTGTTCGTCTTCTCGCTGGCCGGGTTCGTCCTCGCCTGGCTCGTCGTCGACCGGCTGCTGCGTCCCGACCCGCTCCTGACCGCGCGACGCCTCGACGCCGAGTCCCGCGCAGCGGACCTCCGGTCCCGAGGCGTGGACACCGAGGCGTCCCTCGTGCTGCCGGCCGACGCGTCGGTCGGGGCCTCGGCCGGCCAGGTGGACGCGCCCGGCGAGGCCGTCGGTGCGCCGGCGGACCCGTCCGCCGCACCGGCCGGCGAGGCGCCGAACCACGACGGCTCGATGCGCCGCGGCCTCGCGGTGCTCCGGTCCAACCCGCGCGCGCTGACCGGCATGCTCGTCATGGCCCTCGGGCACCTCGTCATGGTCAGCGTCATGGTCATGACGCCGATCCACATGAAGCACGGCCACGCCGAGCTCGAGGTCATCGGCTTCGTCATCTCGGTGCACATCCTCGGGATGTTCGCGCTGTCGCCCCTCGTCGGGATGGCCGTCGACCGGTGGGGCAGCCACTGGGTGGCGACCGCGGGCGGCGCCGTCCTCATGGTGGCGTCGGTGCTCGCGTCGTGGACCGCGGCGGGCTGGTCGGGTCTGCTCCTCGCCGCGCTCTTCCTCCTCGGGGTCGGCTGGTCGTGCACCCTGGTGTCCGGCTCGACGCTGCTCACCGGCGCCGTCTCGACCGACGAGCGTCCGGCGACCCAGGGCCTCGCCGACGTGCTCATGGGCCTGGCCGGTGCGGGCGGCGGCGTCGCGGCCGGCATCGTCGTGGGGTCCCTCGGCTACGGGGCGCTCGCGAGCGGGTCGGCCGTCGTCGGCGTCCTCATCCTCGTCATCGGTGCCGCGACCGCCACCCGCGCCGGCCGCCCCGGCCGCGCCTCAGCCGCCTCCGCCTGACCCCCACCGCGCGGCGCCCCGGCGCCCGGGCCCGGACCCCTGGAACCCCCCGGACCCCCCGGACCCCCCGGCCGTGCCGTCCCCCAGGCCGCGTGCCCCGCAACACACCGAGCAGCTGCCAACCCGGCACAGGTACTCCAGCCCGGGTTGGCAGCCTGTCTCTTATACACATCTGACGCTGCCGACGACGGA